>CAZBSC010000001.1:0-39758 GCA_964494845.1 uncultured Candidatus Saccharibacteria bacterium
AAACATCTTCTCATAACACCGCCAAAGAGTCCGTTAAATCAGTCGACAAAGGCTATAAGAAAGCTGTTATATCTGGGTTCGCCACCGCAGTTGTGATACTAGGAGTAATTCTAGCAGTCGCTGTTCTGACATCGTAAAAAACTAATTTGTATAAAAACAAAAAATGTGCAAAAAAACCTTGTAAAACATAAGCTTTTGTGCTACTATGTGTTTGTTATAAACAAAAACTAAATTCATTTAAATTATAAAGGAATTAAACCAACTATGTCTGAGACAAGCGAAGCAATAACGACATTTAAAGCACCGCAAGAGCTGGAGGCATTTCTAGCTGAAGCAGCTAATGATGCTCAAGTTGAAGATGTAGTTGGTGATAACCCCTTTGAAGGAGTAGCTGCAGCAAGAAAAGCAGCAAGAGATGGTAGTGATCTTGAGCCTGCTGAGGGTCTACCGGATGCCGATTTTGTTGGAATAGCTGCCGAGAGAAAAGCGCGAAGAGCGGCTAATGCTCGAGATGATGATTCAATAGGCGGTTCTGGTGATGGTAATGACGACATTTCTGAACCGGATGAAGTAGTTGCAGAGGCTGAAGAACGTTTTGGGTACGTCGAAGCGCTTGATGGTAGATTTGGTGGCTATACAAAGGCGCAATGGGATGATCTATCGAACGAGGAGCAGGGAGAATCGAGAAAAGAATCTTTTGGCAAAAATCTCTTGTCGGCACGAGCTTCTTCCGAAGGATCAGATGTGGATACGCCGGCTTCAGTAGCACCTAATTTTGAAAATGACCCACGAATTATTGCCGGCAGGAAAAGCTTAAAGGAATCTACTGGCTCTACAGAGGATGTTAGGACACAAGAGCGTCCAGCAAGTGCAGCGGCAGTGGTCGACGAATTTGGCTTCCCAGACTTCGAGCGGCCCCATGTTGATCCGAACCGTGTCCGCCCAATTAGCCGTGTTATCAGAGACGCTATTAGTAGAAGAAAAGCAGCAGCCGCAGAAAGAGTTAGTAATTCACAAACATCACAAGGTACAGGCACAGACAGAACAATCCCTTATGACGCAGGTTTAGACTCGGCATTTAGTCAAGCACGGTGGGGTGACATGACATTCAGCGAACAATATGATGCTCGACAACGAGTGCATGATGCAAATAGAGAAGTGCTCTCAGATTTAGGAGCTAATCCAGAACCTGTTACTAATACATCAAAAGTAAGCATGAGAGAACGTGCCAGTAGGATTTTTGTTGCAGCTGGGGAAGGCTTACAGAGGCTACGCGAAAAAGGCCCAACAGAATTAATCAGAAATGGCTGGGCAAGAGCAGGTGTTATATCTAATAATGCACTTAACTCAACAGCTGAAAGAGCTAGAAACATGCGATCCGGTGGAAGAGAAGCTCGACGAGATAATTCTGAAAATGGAAACCGGGCAAAAATTATACTAGGCGCAGCCATAGGCGTGATACTAGTTGGCGGAGCTGTCTATATTGCAAAACATGGCGTCGAGAGTCCAGTGCACCTTCCTGATATGGGCGATGCTCTACACCCACGAGTTGGTCGCGGCGGTAATAATAATGTCGTTGGCGAGGCGATGAGCAGAAGAAGTGGTACAGTTATGGATAAACTATCCGAACTTACCCCAAGACAAATAAGAGCTCTAGATAGCCCTGAATTTGCTAGGCTAGCAACCCGTGGTGAAAAACTACACCAGTTCGTAAGAGAGCTTCACCCCAACTGGTCAGATGCAAAAGTTGACCGCATGTCTAACCGATTACTGGCCGACGAATTGAACCGTCTTTAGTGTAGTTTCTAGGACTGCCATATAACAAAAAGCACTGACTAATACATAAAAACTTGTTAGAATAAAAAGCGAAAGGAATAGCAAAAAATGTTTAAACTAGATGACAATTTACTGAGAGAACTAGGCCTGGGCGCATTGCCGCCCCAAGAAAAGAACAGGATGCTTGCTCACATATACGAAACGCTTGAAATGCGCGTAGGTATGCGCCTAGCCGAAGGCATGAGTGATCAGCAGCTGAACGAGTTTGAACAGTTAATGCCACTACAAACAGATACAGACGAAGCGAAAAAGCAAAAAGAACAAGACGCTTTAAAGTGGTTAGAAACTAATTTCCCGAACTACAAACAGGTTGTTGCCGACGAGCTAGAAAAGCTAAAGGCCGAAATAAAAGCATCTGCAGCACAAATAGTTGCAGCATCACAGCAACCACCAGAATCTGTACCACCTCAAGCAGCGTAGTTTTTGCTACAACAGATTTTTATGACCAGCAAGAAATTCTTTGCTGGTCATTTCATTTTTACCGGCAGGTTTAAGCTTATTTATGCACAAAGAACCATCGCCCGTAGCCACTATGATTTGACCGGATTCTGGTACAGCTTCGATGTCTCCAGGCCTGGCGCCACGAGAAACCGTCGGGACAGAATAGGCATCAGTAACAATAATGTCTTTGCCGGCTATTGTTGTTCGGCTTTTAGGCCAGTCTATAAAAGCTCTGATTTCGCGTTCGATATCTTCAGCCGATTTATCCCAGTCAATAACACCGTCTTGCTTTGTGAGCTTGCGAGAATAGGATACTTTTCGTCCAGTTATCGACTGGGGTGAAGGCTTTGCGCCAGCGATATATCTTGGAATTTCATTTATTAACATCTGATTACTAAAGTTTATGAGGTGTTCTGTGAGCTGGGGCGTGGTTATTTTTGCTGGTAATTCGAATTCTCCAAATGAAAGCAATGGGCCTTCGTCCATTTTCTCGACCAGTAGCATTAGGCTAACTCCAGTGCTTTTTTGGCCAGATAGTATAGAAAAGGTTATGGGGTCGGCACCGCGCCATTCTGGCAGCACCGAGAAATGGCTATTAATAATCCCCAGAGGGAAATAATCTATGACGTCCCGAGCAACTATAATCCCAAAATCTATAAGTACTCCAAGATTCGAATTGAAGGGTTTTTTAGCAATTAACTCCGACAAATCAGTTTTGTTGCTAACGGTATAAATGGGCAAATTTAGTTTCTTGGCTGAATCTAAAACAGGGAAGGCTTCTTTGTGGTGAGCTGGTTTTGGTTTGGTTACTACTGCCTCAATATCAAAATTTTGTGCCAGTAATTCTAAAGATTTAGCAGCGACTGGGCCGCTACCAAAAAACACTACACTCGGTTGGTTACCAGAGAATTTTGCTGTCTTTGACATCTTTTTCATAATCCAATTCTGTTAATTTTCCGTCGTCTCCCAGTTTGAAAAAAGCGTCTGGGTTATGCTTGATGTGATCAATGAATACAGTTCCTTTTGTATGATCAATCTCATGCTGCATTACTCGTGCCAAGAAGCCATTCACCGTTACGCGGAATTCTTTCCCATCTAGTCCCAGTGCTTTGACCTTGACTTTGTTATATCGGGGCACCAGTCCGTAGACGTCTTTTATGCTAAGGCAGCCTTCGTAATCCTCTACCAAATCGCCCTCGAGCTTAGTTATCTCGGGGTTTATGAACACCTTGAATCGATGATTCTCTTTATCGTCAATATTCTCCCTGACAATGACTATTTTTAGCATTACATCGATCTGTACGGCTGCTAGTGCAACCCCAACTTCGTGCTTACGGCTATTTTCCCAGTCAATTGTAGCGGACTGCATGTCCAGGATTATTTTTCTAATTTCCTCAGTTATCAACCCGACTTTAGTAGATTTTTGTCGTAGATGCTCGTTGGGCAATGTGATGATATCTTCTTTTGTAGCCATTCAGGGACAAGTATACCGTATCTGTTAAATACTAAGAAATTATAGCAAGTTAGAAGGGTCAATATTATGTCGCCATCCTGATGGCAGATCATGAATGATGTCGAGTAGATCCTGCCTGTTTTTTGATTTTACTATGACTTGCCATTGGTATTTGCCAGATACTTTTTCGTGAAATCGGGGAGATGGACCCAAAACAACTAACTTTGGCATTTTGGCGTTTATTTTTGCCTTCAGTGATTCGCAGGCGCTCTGAGCTGTTTTTTGTTGGGCACGTTCCGTCGTCAGCTGCAACAAGTATGTGAAAGGTGGGAAATCGTATTTTTTGCGCTCTGCAATCTGAATCTGGTAAAAGTTATCCCAGTCATCAGATATAATGTTTTTGAGTAAACTCCCATCGGGATGATAGGTCTGTACTATGACCTTACTTGGCTTTGATGTTCGCCCAACGCGCCCGATTACCTGTCGTAGCAACTGATAAGTCTGTTCGTCTGCGGTGTAGTCTGGCAGATAGGTCCCGCTATCTGCTTGGGGTATAGCTACCAATGTGAGATTAGGGATATCTAAACCTTTTGCCAAAACCTGGGTGCCGATAATAATGTCCACTTTTCCTTTTATTATTGACTCGTAATTTTTGTCTAGCTTTTCATCTGCCTTATTATCACTGTCAAAACGTTGAATACGTGCGCCAGGAAATAGTCTAGTTAGCTCAGTTTCCAATGACTTTGTCCCGCGCTTTTTGTATGAAATATCTGATGAGCCACAATCTGGACAGGCTGTAGCAATATCCGATTTACGCCCGCAGACATGACATCGAAGATGAAAAGTATCGCCGTGATAGGTGAGAGGAGTGTCGCACTGAGGGCATGATGCATGCCATCCACACGATGCGCATGAAACTAGTCTAGCGGTACCCCGCCTATTTAAAAACACAAGTGATTGGTCGCCAATATTGAGATTCGCCTCAATAGAAGCAATTATGTCTTCAGAGAAAACACTAGATCTAGTGAAATGCTCTCGCTTTTTAATATCAATTACTGAAACTTTGGGTTTTTTTACATTAACGTTTATTGGACTATCTAATCTGACTATAGGTACTTTATTATTGTTCAAGTGCCAGTAGTCTGCCAATCTTGGGGTGGCTGTCCCGTACACGCATTTAATGTTGGCGATTGCTGCAAGCTTGGCAGCAACACGAGTTACTTCGTAATAAGGTGATTGATCTTGCTTATAGCCATTATCATGGGCTTCATCTACTACAATTAGACCCAGATTCTGAACTGGGCTGAAAATTGCTGAACGGGGACCTACAATCAATAGCGCCTTTTTCGAAAAAGCAATGGTTGCCCAGACTTTGTCGCGAGTTGATCTTGTCATACCAGAATGCATGGTCTGCACTCTACCTGGAAATTGCTCTGAGAATGTATTTACTAGTTGGGGCGATAAACCGATTTCAGGAGTTAATACTATGACCGATCGTCCCCTTATTAGAGTCTCTCTAGCGAGCTCCAGATAGACCCTAGTTTTTCCTGTGCCTGTTTCACCGTGAATGAGAGCCGTGGAGCTGGAAGATTTGTTTATCGCCTTGAGAGCAGAATCTTGTTGTGGTGTCATGGGCAATAATTCTTTGCTTATCGGCGATGTTAATTCATCTGAATTATCAATTTCGTGTATTTTCGCTGGAAGGAAGAGTTGAATAATTGAACTTAGCTGAGATGGGTAATACTGTTTAATCCATGAGATTAATTCTAGAGAGGGCTTTGGAAGTTTTATTCCATGGAAAACATCACCTACGTTTTTTGTTCGAATATTTTTTGGTTCTTTTACCTTTCGTATTATCACTCCGAGGCTAGACTCTGAGCGAAGCGGTACAGTAACAATGGCGCCTATCTCGATCTCCATTTCAGAAGAATATGTCAGAGGCATTTTGCCATGATATTTGGATGATCGTACCCCGACCTCGTAGAAGTTCATAAGATCATTATATGTTTAATATTACATATATTGAAAAATACAACAGAATGGGTATACTGAGATATAGAACTTCGTTGTTCTAATAACAATAGAGCTTATGTTAGACGTATTTATTACATCCAGAGTGAGGCGCAAAATAATAGTGGTATATGCAAAGTACCCTGATTTCAAGACGCATGTGCGCGGACTGGCGAAACTTATCAAAGAAGATGCCGGGAATATTCAGCGCGAGCTAAAACGACTAGAGAAAATTGGCTTTTTGATATCCGAAAAACAAGGTAACACTAAAGTTTATTACACCAATAAACACTTTGTGATTTTTAAAGAATTGCAAAGTATCGTGTTAAAGTCACAACGCACAACACAGAAGAGACAACAATAGCAAGAATACACAGTTCTAACACCTTGCAAAAATGGAAAACGTATCGTAGAATAGACACAGTAATGATTCAAGTAACAAGAAAAGACGCAAAAGAACCACTAGAAAGCATGCTTAGACGATTTACTCGTCGTGTTCAGCAATCTAGCGTTGTTGCTATTGTTAGGCAAAACCAATATTTCGAAAAACCAATCAGCAAGAGAGAGCGTCGCCAGCGAGCTATTGTTAGAAAAGAACGCAAAAGCATAAAGACACAAAGTTTTAGCACAGCCCCAACAAATAAAAGATGAGCATTAAAGACGACATTAACGGCGATCTAAAAAAAGCTCTTCTCTCAAATGATAAACAGACCGCTACAACTTTGCGCGGTCTGAAGAGCATAATTCTGGATGCTGAGATATCTGAAGGTAAGCGTGACACTGGTTTATCAGAGGAAGAAGTTATCAAGGTGCTGGTTAAGGCCGAGAAGCAACGTAAAGAAAGTGCCTCTATGTACGACCAGGCGGGAGAGACAGAGAGAGCGGCTGCTGAGCGTCAAGAGATTGGAATTATCAAACAATATTTGCCCGAAGAAGTATCTGAGGAGAAAATTAACAGCCTTATAGATGATGCTATTGCTGGCGCCACTGATGTTTCATTACAATCCATGGGAATGATTATTGGAAAAGTAAAAAATGCTGCTGGCCCGACTGCTGATGGTGGGCTAATAGCAAAACTTGTAAAAGATAGGCTAGGCTCCAAGTGATTATATTTATGGGAGTAGCAGGCTCCGGGAAGAGTGTTCAGGGGAAGATGTTGGCTGATGAGTTAGGGCTGCCCTGGTTGTCGACTGGAGAGTTTTTGAGAATGTTAATTTCTGGAGAACGTCGTAAAGACATGCTGGATGGGAAGTTGCTCGAAGATCAAGAAATTATTGCACTAGTACAAAAGATATTAACAGTAGTAGATGTTAAAGCGGATTTTGTTCTAGATGGATTCCCTAGAACCGTCGCACAAGCCGACTGGCTTCTTTCGCAAGTAAAACATGGTCAACTGAGCATATCGGCAGTTATCCATCTGAAAGCAGACCCAGAACTGGTGAGAAAGAGACTATTAGAGCGAGGTCGTCAGGACGACACGGACGAAGCAATAAAGGAACGGTTCGATGAGTACCAACAATCAGCAGTCCCAATTTTGAAACACTTCGAGAAATCAAAAATCCCAATTTGTACTGTAGATGCTGGGCAGAGCATGGAAAAAGTTCATTCGCAAATTCTAAAAGCTGTAAAAGTAAGATAATTTTGTCGTGATAACCAAGGTTAAAACTGCCGATGAAATAGCTGCAATGCGTGAGGGTGGCAAAATGCTTGCCACGGTACTAGGGGTTTTGCGGGATAAAGTTGCAGTAGGCATGACTAGCGCTGATTTGTCAGCAATAGCGAAGTCGGAACTGAATAAGCTGGGGGGTAAGCCGGCTTTTTTGGGCTATGGTGGTTTTCCGGATGTTCTATGTGTTTCTATCAACGAGGAAGTTGTGCATGGTATACCAACAAAAAAGCGAATGATACAAGAAGGCGACATTGTCAGCCTTGATTTCGGTGTATTACATAAAAACTTGATAACGGACGCTGCAATATCAGTCATTGTAGGAAATGTTAAAGATCCTAGAGATATTGAACTGGTTAACGCAACCAAAAAGTCACTAGAGGCTGGACTTAGAACGATAAAAAATGGAACACCAATTGGCACAATTGGCAGTGCCGTTCAGGGGGTTCTTGAGAGATCTAGATTAGGAATCGTTCAAGAATTTGTTGGGCATGGTGTGGGCCACCAGTTGCACGAGGAGCCGGGGATCCCCAATTATGGTTTCTCGGGTGAGGGATTTGTGCTGCGTAGTGGAATGACGATCGCTGTTGAGCCTATGGCTACATTAGGAGATGCGTCAGTGTTCATCGCAGATGATGGCTGGACAGTAATCACAAGGGATAGGAAAAGAAGCGCACATTTTGAACATTCTGTTTTAGTTACGGATGATGGATTTGAAATTTTAACAGAGCTATAACGGGCACCATGACTACAGTCTTGCCCTAGGGTTAGGGTAAGCGGTATACTGCCATTATGCGCGAACAAGAAACCCAACATTATGTTGGTCTTGATATTGGTACAGCAACCGTTCGATGTGTTGTAGGTACTGCTGATCCTACGGATCCTACAAAGCCTGCGATTATTGGTCACGGTAGTTCGCCAAACCGTGGTATGCGCAAAGGCGTAATTGCGCACGTGGAAGATGTTGTAGAAGCTGTGAGCAAGGCAGTCAATGAAGCAGAACGTGTGTCTGGTTTCCCGGTTAAGACTGCTACAGTTAACATAAATGGACATCACGTTAGCGGGATTAACTCAAAGGGCGTTATTGCAATAAGTACAGCAAATAGGGAAATTACTCAAGAAGATAGGCTACGGGTGGAAGAAGCCGCTACAATTGTTAGCCTTCCACCCAACAGAGAAATTATTCAAGTTTTTGCAAAAAACTATAGAATTGATGGTCAGGATAACATTAAGGATCCTGTTGGTATGCATGGGGTTCGTTTAGAGGTGGATACGCATATAGTTACCGCCGCTACCCCCAATGTTAATGCGGTGTACTCTGTTTTAGAGAAGACAAATATCAACCCCTCGCACAAAACTGTATCAAGTTTGGCTGCAGCCGAAGCTGTTTTGACACGTCAACAAAAAGAAGCAGGGACTTTATTGATAGATATAGGGGCGGGTACAACCAATATGGTTGTTATTGAAGACGGAGAAGTACAATATGTTGGTGTTTTGCCTGTAGGTGGTATACATTTAACGAACGATTTAGCTATTGGATTAAAAACCGATCTAGACGTTGCTGAAAAGGTTAAATTAGAACACGCTTTTTTAGGGACCCCAAGGACAAAAACTAGCACAGTAAAAATAAACTCAGGAAAAGATTCACACCTTTTTGCTACCGATGATATAGCCATGATTACCGAGGCCAGAATGGATGAGGTATTCGAGTTGATAGAGAAGGAAATGAAGCGGATACACAAGTCCCGTAGGCTCCCAGGAGGTGTTGTTCTTGTAGGCGGAGTTGCTAAATTACCAGGTATCGCCGAATTTGCGACCGATAAACTTCAGTTGGCGGCGCGAGTCGGAACTTTGAAATCTGTAGGCGGACTTGTAGATACCGTTAAAGACGTCACATACATGACCTCTATTGGCCTGATGTTGCTTGATATGTTGTTGATGCCACAGAATAATATGGGCCATACTACGGGCACCCCCAATGATAAAGTATTTGGAGCTGTCGAGGGTATTTGGCAGCGAATCAAAAATAAAATATCGTCATAAGTGCGAAATACTTACTAAAAATGTGTTCAGTAAAAAGTATTGTGTTTTTTTATGATACATTGCAGTTGTTCAACACCTAGCGTATACTTTCACCAGTATTATTTGACGCATATAAGAGGAGTAATTTGATGCCACAAGTCGCACCAGCAGTAGAAACATTCGCATCTATTAAGGTAGTAGGGGTTGGGGGCGCCGGTGGCGCTGCAATTAACCGGATGATTGATTCTGGGGTTGATGGTGTTGAATTCATAGCTATTAATACTGATTCGCAAGCTCTGCATCATTCAAAAGCACAGAAAAAGTTACACATTGGCAAGGAAGAGACCAAAGGACTAGGCGCGGGTGCAAACCCAAGCACTGGGCAGAAGGCTGCCAAAGAGTCTATCGAAGAGATTAGGGATGCTTTGCAAGGGGCGGACATGGTATTCGTGACTATTGGTGCAGGTGGTGGTACAGGTAGCGGGGCTGGCCATGTTGTAGCCCAAGTAGCGAAAGATTCAGGAGCACTTGTTGTAGGATTCGCTACAAAGCCGTTTGCGTTTGAGGGTGAGAAACGAAGGTTGAACGCAGAAGTAGCCATAAATAACTTGCGCGAAACAGTCGACACCTTGATAACAATTCCTAACGATAGGTTATTGCAGACTATTGATCGTCAAACTCCACTACTTGAAGCATTTAAGGTGGCCGATGATGTACTAAGGCAGGGCGTTCAGGGAATTTCTGACCTGATAACTGTTCATGGTCTTATAAATTTGGACTTTGCTGATGTAAAAACAATTATGAGTGATGCTGGCTCCGCTTTAATGGGTATAGGGCGAGCTAGTGGTGATGATAGGGCAGTCAAAGCTGCTCAACAGGCAATCGAGTCTCCACTACTAGAGGTGTCTATAGACGGGGCCCGTGGAATTTTGTTCAACGTTATCGGCGGCAACGATATGAGCATGCACGAAATCAATACCGCCGCTGAGACAATTACCGCGGCAGCAGACCCAAGTGCAAATATAATTTTTGGTGCCACTATAAACCCAGAATTAGAGGGCGAAGTGATAATAACTGTGGTTGCTACAGGTTTTGACGTGTCTTATTTTAATCAATCAACTAAGGCTTCGGCAACAACGACTAAAGACGACGATTCTGATGATGATGGCGGGCAAGACTCCAGGGTAACAACCCCTGGTGAAGTTATGCACCCTGATATGAACGATATGGACATGGATCTTGACAACGATAGTAGTAACCATCCGGATGGTGATGCCCACGATTTTCATAGCGACACGCCAATGCCCAACATTTGGGCAATAGACCACGAAGAAGATGAAGGTGGGGCAAAAGATGACACTCAACAGGATGGAGAAAAGCGAACAGATGAGGAGGCTGAGTTAGAAAAGCCTTCATTCCTGCGAAGATTAAAAAAACGTCGTGATAAAAACCTATCAGATGACAACTCTGATAAATAGAACACAACGTAATAAATAATACAGCACAATTTGTTTGATAAAGCGCTAGGTATGGGGGTATTCTTATATATACGAGCACCATATGTAGTAAAAATATGGGGTTATCAGTACATTTAAGCTGAACAAAGGAGGTATGCAGGAATGAAATGTAGCCAATGCGCCTCTACTGAAACAAAAGTTATTGAGTCTAGGGACGTAACTAATGGTGAGTCGATTCGCAGGCGGCGGGAATGCACTGCTTGTCACCATAGGTTTACGACTTATGAGCGGGTAGAAAGACCTACTCTAGTTGTTATTAAAAACAACGGCACGCGAGAATTATTTAGTCGCGAGAAACTCATGGGCGGTCTTTACAGGGCTTGCGAGAAGACCACAATCACTACGTTACAGATAGAGCAACTTGTTTCGGACGTTGAGAAGCAACTGTTTGAGTGTGAAGATGCAGAAGTATCTAGTTCTAAGATTGGCGATCTGGTTATGAAAGGACTTGCAGAGCTCAATGAAGTCGCATATGTCCGTTTTGCGAGTGTATATCGCAGGTTTAAGGATATTGCAGGTTTTGAAAAAGAACTTTCACAAATAAAAAATCTAAAAATAGAGCAGACCAAAAAATAAATTTTGGGGCTGCCTCAAGTTTTTCGGCCATGAAGCGTAAAGACTTGAGGGAGCTGTCCCCTGTTTGGGAGCGGGAGAACTCTAAATAAAAACAAACTAAAATATATTAAAAAAAGTGAGGGTAAAATAATGGGACAAACAACCAGCTTAGGTGTTGGCAGGGTATTTACTCAGCCAAAAAAAAGAGCATACGACATGCTAAATTGGGTCAAAAGAGACTCGTCAATTATCAATCCAATGACTGGCAAAGCAGTTTTCGAGCAAAAGGGAGTTGAGTTCCCGGAGTCTTGGTCATTGAACTCCATAAATATAGTTGCCCAGAAGTATTTTACAGGCACACCGGGTACTAGTGAGCGCGAGGATTCACTAAAGAAATTAATAGATAGAGTGGCAGACACAATTACCCGTCAGGGTTTGCAAGAGGATTACTTTGAAAGCGAGTCCGAGTCAGAAATTTTTAGAGAAGAGCTAAAGTACATACTCGCAACACAACGTGCAGCATTTAACTCCCCTGTGTGGTTCAACATTGGTGCACCAAGCCGCTCCCAGCAAGCTAGCGCTTGTTTCATATTAGGTATTGAAGATACGATGCCAGCAATTTTGAACTGGTACAAAGAAGAGGGGATGATATTCAAGGGTGGTTCTGGATCGGGCATCAACCTTAGTAATATTCGTTCGTCAGTTGAAAAACTTGGCAAAAGTGCCGGAACGGCTAGTGGCCCATTGAGCTTTATGCGCGGTGCCGACGCATCAGCGGGAGCAATTAAGAGTGGCGGTAAGACCAGGCGAGCTGCCAAGATGGTTATACTAAACGCTGATCACCCAGACATTGAAGATTTCATCTGGTGTAAAGCTCGCGAGGAGCGAAAAGCTCGAGTTTTAGAGGCTAACGGATTTGACATGAGCCTTGATGGGAAAGATTCGTACTCTGTTCAGTATCAGAACGCCAATAACTCAGTAAGAGTTACTGATGAGTTTATGCAAGCAGTTGTTGACGATGAAGACTGGTCATTGAAGGAAGTTAAAACCGGCAAAATAGTTAAAACAATGAAGGCACGTGACCTATATAGGCAGTTTAGCGAAGCAGCATGGGAATGTGCTGACCCTGGAATGCAGTTTGATACAACCGTCAACAAATGGCACACAACACCAGTTGCAGGCCGAATTAATGGCTCTAATCCATGCAGTGAATACATGCACCTCGATAACTCTGCCTGTAATCTGGCCTCTATAAATCTACTTAGATTTTTGAATGAAGATGGAAGTTTTGATTTTAAAGCTTTCATTCATACGGTTGAAGTAATTTTTACAGCCCAAGAGATATTAGTTGGTTACTCTGAGTATCCAACCGAAAGCATAACAAAAAATGCCAAGGCTTACCGTGAGCTGGGTCTAGGGTATGCTAACCTTGGAGCTCTTCTAATGGCTCAAGGTTTGCCTTATGATTCAGACGAAGGTAGAGCGCAAGCAGCAGCCATTACGGCGCTTATGACTGGCCGTGCGTACGCGACAAGTGCAAAGATTGCTCGTAGGGTTGGACCGTTTAGCGGGTTTCACAAGGACCGAGAAGGAACTCTAAAGGTTCTTAGAATGCATAGAGACGAGGTATCAAAGATAAATGTAGGGCTGGTATCAGAGGAACTACTTAGTGCTGCAGCACATGCTTGGGACGATGCTGTAGAATTGGCGGAATTGTACGGAGTTAGAAACTCACAAGCTAGTGTTTTGGCGCCAACGGGCACAATAGGACTGATGATGGATTGTGACACAACCGGAATCGAGCCAGATCTAGGCTTAGTAAAAGTTAAGAAGTTGGTCGGTGGCGGCACAATGCATATAGTGAACCAGACAGTGCCCCGTGCTCTTCGTTCACTTGGCTATAACAAGAAACAAATCGACGCCATAATCAGCTATATCGACGTAGAAAAAACGATTATTGGAGCGCCCGAACTAAAACAGGAACATTTGAATGTATTCGCCTGTGCTATGGGTGACAATTCTATTCACTACATGGGCCATGTAAAGATGATGGGTGCGGTTCAGCCTTTCCTATCTGGGGCTATTAGTAAAACAGTCAATATGCCAGAAGAAGCAACCGTTGAAGATATAGAACAACTGCACATAGAGTCCTGGAAACTTGGGCTAAAAGCTGTAGCGATATATAGAGACAACTGTAAGGTTGCTCAGCCTCTTGCAATGGCTAAAAAAGCCGGAGCAACAGACGATAAAACTACACAGCAGCCTAGTTCGCTGCAGGATATATCGGACAAGATTCTTGTCAAAAGTGCTGTTCGCAGGCCACTACCTAGAGTCCGAAACTCAAAGACATTCTCGTTCAAAGTCGCTGACTCTAAGGGGTACGTAACTATAGGCGAATACGAAGACGGAAGCGCTGGGGAAATGTTCATTAACTTTTCTAAACACGGCTCGACTCTAAGGGGCATGATGGATGCCTTCGCAATATCTGTAAGTCATGGCTTGCAATATGGTGTACCGCTAAAGACCTATGTTAGTGCCTGTATGAGCACCAGCTTTGCACCTTCTGGTATTACTGATGACCCAGAAATACGCACCGCAAGTTCGATTACGGACTATATTTTCCGAAAGCTAGGCAAAACGTATCTTTCATTTGACGATCAGTTAGAGTTAGGACTCGCATCCATAGATGATATGCCAGAAGATCAAACTAGCTTCCTAACAGCGGACGAAACAATAGAGGAGTCCCCTAAAGAAGTGACCAGGGAAATGCCAAAGCAAGCAGTCATGGAAGAAAAAGTAAAAACAACAACAAAAGCTGCCAAAAATGACGAGACAGCCCCCATGTGTTTTAACTGTGGCAATCAAACTCAGCGGTCCGGCAGTTGTTACGTATGCACTGCCTGCGGATCAACTACTGGCTGTTCCTAGAAAAACATAGGCGGCAGACTGCATTGTTGCGGCCGTACCGCACACCCTGCCTGCCTATATGTCCCTAAGTCTCACAAGACCTAGTTAATTGTGGTAACCTATAGGCATGAAAGTGGCTGTGCTTTACCGGGAAAAATCAGAACACAGACGTGTGGTTGAGGAGTTTGTGCACGAGTTCGAAAGAAGAACATCTGGGCAATTAGAGCTAATCGATATTGACACCAAACAAGGCGCTAATATGGCAGAACTATATGACATAACAGAGTACCCCGCGGTGCTAGCAACAGCAGACGATGGATCTATGCAAAACATGTGGGTAGGGGAGCCATTGCCGCTGATTAACGAGGTGGCGGCTTACTTAGTAGAACGCTAGTAATTTGTAGAGGGCCATGGCTAACAGATAGATATGGACTGGCTGGCATAAATGCGCTATAGTTTTAGCTAATCCGTTAGTAGCAGCTATCAACTGTGAGGAGTGGGAAGAACGATCTGACTGGTCAATTAGAACCCACCGGGTAAGCCCGTTATAGCAGATAATCGAGCGCTTTTAAGGAATCACCTTGAAGGAATCTGGATGGTACCTCCCTATTAGGGATCCAGACAAATCCTTTCGAGGTGATTTTTATATATCTAAGGAGAAAGAGTCGAATGAGTGACCAGCAAAAATCAAATCTAGCCGCTATAGAAGAGTCTATACTGGCCTTGTGGCAAAAAGAACACACTTTCGAAAAGAGTCTAAAGCAGCGCGAAGGCGGCAAGTATTTTAGTTTCTATGATGGCCCTCCGTTCGCTAACGGTTTACCGCATTTCGGACATAGTCTAGTTACCAGTATCAAAGACGCTGTCTTGCGTTATAAAACTATGCGTGGGTACTACGTTCCCCGTCGTAACGGCTGGGATTGTCATGGCTTACCCGTAGAATATGCAATTGAAAAAGATTTTGGAGTCAGTGGCAAGAAGCAAATTCTAGAGCTAGGCCTTGAGAAATTTAATAATGCTTGTCGAGATTCTATCTTTAAGTATAAGGGAGAATGGGAGATTCTATTACAGCGCCTTGGACGCTGGAGTGATTACGATAATTATTACGCTACAGTCGATAATACCTATACTGAAAGTGTTTGGTGGGCGTTATCGCAGATCAACGACAAAGGACTGTTATACCGAGGATTCAAAAGTACAGCATATTGTCCACGTTGTGAAACACCACTATCAAATTTTGAGGTTAACGATGGCTATAAAGACAATGTGCCTGATCCTAGTTTGTACGTGAAGTTTAAATTGAAAGACGAGGACGCGTTCTTGCTTGGGTGGACAACAACCCCCTGGTCACTACCGGGTAATGCTGCGATCGCCGTTAACCCCAAAGAAGTATACGTGTATGTCCGCCTCAGAGACGATGATGGAAATGAAGAAACCGTTGTGTTAGCAGAGAAGCGACTCGAAGTCCTGAGTAACAGCGACTACCATATCGAGAAAGAAGTGAAAGGCACCGAGTTGGTAGGCAAAGAATACGATCCACTTTTTGAGGTAGAAGATGTTCGGAGCCTGGAGGGTGCCGAGAATCTTTATAAAATTTGGAGTGCTGATTTTGTGAGCATTGACGATGGTACAGGGGTTTTGCATGTGGCGCCCGCCTTTGGTGAAGATGATCTGAATCTGGGCCAAGACAATAGCTTTCCAGTAATCAAAACTGTTGATACCAGTGGTAAAGTGACTGGTGGTGTTGGTTATGATGAGATCAAAGGTATGTTTTTCAAGAAAGCCGATAAGTATATAATCGAACATTTATCAAAACTAGACAGGGTGTTTGCAGCAGAGACATTTACGCACACCTACCCATTCTGTTGGCGCTGTGATACGCCCTTGATGTACTACGCAATCTCTAGCTGGTTTATTAAGGTTTCGGCTATTCGAAATCAGCTACTAAAGACCGCGGAGGAAATTAACTGGGTGCCAGAACATATCAAGAACGGGCGTTTTGGCAAATGGCTAGAAGGTGCGCGAGATTGGTCGGTTTCTAGAAATCGTTATTGGGGTGCACCTATGCCAGTTTGGGTTAATGAAGATGACGAAAATGATTATATTGTTATAGAAAGTTACGATATGCTCAAGAAGCTTGCCGGAGATGACACATTAGATGTTTCTGACGTGCATAGACCAAAAATCGATGATGTTGTAATCAAAAAGGATGGCAAGACATATCGACGAGTCGAAGAGGTCCTTGATTGCTGGTTTGAATCCGGCTGCATGAGTATAGGCCAACAGCACTATCCTTTTGAGAATGAAGAGATTTTTAAGAGCACTTTCCCCGCAGATTTTATTATCGAGGGACTCGATCAAACGAGGCTTTGGTTCTATGTTCAGCATGTTGTGGCGACTATATTGTTCGATAGCCCAGCCTATAAAAATGTTGTTGTTAACGGCATGATTATGGCTGGTGACGGGCAAAAATTGAGTAAGCGTCTCAAGAACTATCCTCCGGTAGAGGAGGTGTTTATAGACGAGGGTGCCGATAGTTTACGTTTATTTCTTCTTTCGAGCACTCAGGCTACGCAAACAGCCGATTACATGCGCTTTGATAGGAGTAGCCTGAAGGATTTGAATCGGAATGTTCTGGGCACTCTAATGAACTCATATCGTTTTTTCAAGATGTATGCCGATATCGACGACTGGAAGCCGGCGAAACCTGGCCAAGAGCCTGAAAGCACCAACGTTCTCGATCAGTGGATGCTCGCTAGGCTCAACGAAACCATAGAAGAGGTGACGATTCAGGCCGACAACTTCAAGCTAGCGCACGCTATTCAGCCGATTTTTAATCTGATCGATGACATGAGCAATTGGTACATTCGTCGTTCTAGACGTCGTTTCTGGAAAACCGAGGACGACATCGACAAGAAGCAGGCCTACGAAACGCTCTGGTATAGCTTGTTACGTATTTGCCAGCTTCTTGCGCCATGGGCACCATTTCTAAGTGACCATCTGTGGCGCGAGCTTACAAAAGGCCTAGGAATGCCACAATCAGTGCATCTAAGCGACTGGCCTGAAGCAGGCATTAAAGACCAAACAATGCTGGATGATATGGAAATGATGCGATCAATGATAAACCTGGGTTTGAGCGGAAGAGCTGATAATGGTATAAAAGTTCGACAGCCACTGCCCGGGCCAATAGTTACAACTAAACGCCAACTTTCCTCGACAGGGTTCAAAAGCATTTTAGAGGAAGAGCTAAATGTTAAGCCTGCTACTTATCTTGTTTCGGCAACTAAACCCAATGGCATAGAAATGGACTACAAGATCACTCCGGAATTACGACGAGAGGGAATAATGCGGGAAATTGTGCGACACGTGCAAAATGCAAGGAAGAAGGCTGGGTTGAATGTCGATGATAGAATCGAACTTTCTCTTGTCTCAAACGACAAGAATGTCTCTGAGGCTATAAAAGAACACGGTGATACGATCAAATCAGAAACCCTTGCCACTATTCTAAGTATTACCAAGCAAGAGCTTGACTACCGAGAGGAAGTGAAAGTCGAGGGTGAAATGTTAGAAATATCACTAAAAAAAGCCTGAATTCCAGTATATAATCGTTGGTATGGGTGTACCATAAACAAAAAATCCCAAAAAAACAAAATCATACGATAGGAACTTCTGTCATAGCACAGGTCTAGGTAGGCCATACTGAGGACATTGTGCTCGCCAGGTGTTTAATATAAGTCGACACTTTACAGAGGCGAGCAACTCTGGTAGTATCTATTGGTAACTAAAATTCTTTTTAGAAAGTATCCGGAAATAAATCATGAAAAAAGCAGTAATAGCAGTAGGCGGAAATCAGTACGTAGTAACAGAGGGCGATAAGCTCGAAGTTGACTTCATGAAAGAAGCAAAAAAGACGATAGACTTCACACCTCTGTTAGTAATTGACGGTGACAAAACTACGGTGGGTACGCCAGACGTTAGTGCCTCTAAGGTAACAGCAGAAGTGACACAACCTTTAATCAAGGCAGATAAAGTTACCTCTATAAGATACAAGTCCAAGAAACGCGTTAAAAAAGTTCATGGACATCGTCAACACCAAACACAGCTAACGATAAAAAAGATCTCATAATACCAGTATTAAAACGCTGGTATTATATGGCTAGTTATTCTATGGCCATGGTTGTTGTGCGGATATGATTAAAAGTGATAATCTGTGTGTTGAGGCATAGGAATCAACATGACACAAATAATCGCAATTATTAATCAAAAGGGTGGAGTAGGCAAAACAACGACTACGATTAATGTCGCAACATTCCTTCAGAAACAAGGCAAGTCGGTTCTTATTGTTGATCTGGACCCGCAGAGCAACGCAACTAGCGGCATTGGGCTACCTAGAGAACGAGTAGAGCAATCGACATACGATGTAATTATGGGTACGACTTCTTTGGTCGACGCCGTACAGTCAATAGAGAGACTTGGTATACATATTTTGCCATCCAAGGCATCTTTGGCTGCCGCTGAGACAGACCTGTCCTCGGAATTACAGCGAGAGAACAAACTAAAGTCGGCGCTTTCTAGTGCAGCATACGACTATATATTAATAGACTGCCCACCAGCGCTTGGACTACTGACGATTAATGCACTTACAGCCGCTAACTATGTATTAATCCCTGTACAGACAGAATACTACGCGATGGAAGGGCTTAGTCAGTTACTGGGAGTAGTGCAACGTATAAGGCAAGGGTTGAACCCGAACTTGGAAATTCTGGGGGTGGTTGCAACCATGTACGATAGTCGTACCTCGTTGTCTTCGCAGGTTTATGATGAGCTAAAAAAACACTTCGGTGCCAAGCTTTTTAACACCGTAATACCTCGTAACGTTAGACTAGCCGAGGCGCCTAGCCACGGCAAAACAATTGCCGAACATGACAAGTGGTCAAAAGGTGCCAGAAGCTACAAACAATTGACAAAAGAAATAGAAGAACGTGTACAATAGTGAGATGGGAGTAGCATCTAAAAATAAGGGACTAGGCAAAGGCTTCGATGCACTAATACCAACCGACTTTGACGCGTCTATTCTAGAGTTAGCATCGGAAAAGGTTCAGAAAGTTAAGCACCAATTAGTAGAGCCAAATCCTGATCAGCCTCGTAAGCATTTTGACGAAACCGCTCTTAATGAATTGGCGAGTTCTATAAAACAATATGGAATTGTTCAGCCACTCGTGGTTACGAAAAAAAATGACAAGTTTATACTTATAGCTGGTGAAAGACGTTGGCGGGCAGCAAAAATTGCTGGGTTGAAAGAAGTTCCCGTACTAGTTAGATCACATGAAGAGTTGGAGCAACTAGAGATTGCTATTGTCGAGAATGTTCAAAGAGTGGACCTGTCGCCTCTAGAGCAGGCAGCATCGATCGAGCGCTTGCATGATCAGTTCAGCATGACTTACGAATCTATCGCAAAGAGGCTCGGCAAGGCGCCAGCAACAGTAAATAATATAGTTAGATTACTGAATTTGCCGGATAACGCCAAAAAAGCATTATTTGAGAGTAAAATTTCTGAAGGACACGCTAGAGCTATTTTAGCGCTGAAGGGCGATAGCCAAAAACAGCAGGAATTACTAACTAGCATAATAAGCAACGGCTGGTCCGTCAGGCAGGCTGAACAATTCGTAATAACAGCTAAACAAGGATCTTCGGGGCCAAAAGAGACAAAAGCCAAAATGGCTAC
The DNA here is from genome assembly GCA_964494845.1 of uncultured Candidatus Saccharibacteria bacterium. GTDB lineage: Bacteria > Patescibacteriota > Saccharimonadia > Saccharimonadales > JAGQNJ01 > CAYRSA01. Next base: position 20,133 of record CAZBSC010000001.1, read on the forward strand.
TACTACTAGAGAGACCAAGCAGCTGGGTGCCTTCTTGAAAACGCCCGTGAGCATAAGGCGAACAGCGAAGGGTGGCAAACTAGAGCTACACTTTTCATCAGACGAAGATTTGGCTAGAATAATCTCACTACTTAGAAAAATTGACTAACTTTTTATTCGAAAGACTTGAAAGGTAGTACTCTCAAAACTAGTTTGCCGACTATTTCATCTGCTTTGATTGCCCCAAAAACTCTAGAATCCAGAGAGTTACTTCTGTTATCGCCCATTACAAATATTTCGTCAGTACCAACTGTTACGTCGGCTTCCCCGGACGTTGGTTGAGTACTTTGCTCGTAAGGTGTGTTTTCGTCGGGATTGTATCCATTCGGGTGGGTGTCATTATAAATAGTAACTTTGCCGCCATGCACAACGACTCGGTCACCGGGCAATCCAATAACACGTTTTATTAGTTGCCTGGACTCGTTCTGGCCTACTGAACTTTTCTCGTTTAAAGAAAACACGATTATTTCACCTCTAGAGGGCATATATGCATTGTGCGTAATTGCAGAAATAGTTTTAGGAAGTTTGTATACTATGAGGCGATCGTTCGGCTGCAGTGTTTGTTCCATGCTCTGGCCATCAACTCTGTAGAATTGAAAAACGAAAGCCGTAAAAATTATCGCTGCAATGGGAGCAAAAACAAGCAAAAGTGCTGTTGAGGCTATCTCTTTTAGTGCATGTGGTTTTTTCGACGGTTTGCTGGTGTCCGTTCGCCGAGTCACTGAATCTGCTGGGTTTGTCTCTTGATTTGTCTGCTCTGAATGATTGTCATTTGTCATGGTTTGTATACAGCACTATACGGTATTTTCTTTTAGTGTGCTAGAGGTGAATAGCTAAGTTTATTTTTGACTAAACAAACTTTCAAATTAATACCAAAAACGTTATACTTACATCTACATTTATGGACAATTTTAAGCCTCATCCGACAAGAAAAACTCGATCCAAAAGTGTCGACGGATTTGTTAGAAGAGCTCCGGTGACAAAGAATAACGATAGTTTTAAGGCGCCAGATGGCTACAACCCGAGAACTTTGGGCAGTGGCAATATTCCTGACCCCAGCCGGCTAGGAAGGCGTCCTGCATACAAAAACAGTATCGATATGAGTATTGAAGAGCCGGCCAAACAGAAAAAAGGATCAAAAAAATCAAAAAAGTGGAAACCGGGAATAAAAAAAGGGTTCTTAGCGGCGACTACATTAGCGTTATTGTTTGCAGGTTTTTTAGTCGGGTTTGCCTTTCTAAGAGCAAATCAGATATTCCAAGGTGGGACAAGTGCCTTGGCTCTGGATTGCGAAGTTGACCCTGGACTTCTAAAAAGTGAAGGCGATGGTAGGGTGAATGTACTGTTATTAGGTAAGGGCGGCCCCGGTCATGATGGAGCGGATCTGACTGATACGATTATGGTCGCGAGTATCGATACTTGCCAGAAAGAGATAGGTTTACTGAGTATTCCCAGGGACCTTTACGTTCAAATGCCAGGCGACGGTTCTATGAAAATAAACGCTATTTATGCAACAGCCAAACAACAAGCAATCTATCAGGGAAAGTCAAAAAAAGAGGCTGAAAAAATAGCAATAAAATCCACAGAAAAAGTCGCCGAAGAAGTAACTGGCTTGCCGATTCACTATTACGCAATGGTTGACTTTGAGGCGTTCAGGAAAGCCATAGATACGGTTGGGGGTATTGATATCAATGTTAAACAAGAACTATATGACCCAACAGTGGCCTGGGAAAATAACTGGAGTCCTGTAATTGCCAAAAAGGGCATGCAGCATTTTGACGGGAAGAAAGCTTTACTTTATTCGCGATCGAGACATGGTAGCGCTAGGGGGGATTTTGATCGTGCCGAGCGACAAAGAGAGGTCTTGGTTGCATTAAGGGATAAGGCTTTAAGCCTCGGAACTTTTGGCAACCCTCTTAAATTATCACAGTTACTTGACGCCTTTGGTAGACATGCTGAAACTGATTTGAGTGTCGATGACATAATGAAATTATATGAGGTGGCACAAGATGTTCAGGACCATAAAGTCACTTCGATTGGTCTTGCTGACCCGCCAAACGACTATGTCACTACAGACAATATTGCTGGTTTATCTGTAGTTATTCCAAAGGCTGGGCTATATGATTACAGTGACATTCAGCGTTATGTAAGAATAAAGCTAAAAGATGGTTATTTGAAGAAAGAAAATGCTTCCGTGATTGTGCTCAACGGCACGACAACACCTGGATTGGCTACAAAATATTCAAACATATTGAAGGGCTACGGTTATAATGTCGGAAAAACTGGAGATGCACCGACACGAACCTATGAAAAAACCCAAGTTATAGACTTGAGGCACGGAGACAAAAAATATACCAAACGCTATTTAGAGCTTCGTTTTAAAACACAAGCCGCGGGTAACTTGCCGGCGGGTGTTGATCCTGGGGTGGCTGATTTTGTTATAATATTAGGGAAAAATGAAACAAGCAATTAAAAGAATTCGTCCTGCGAGTGGATATTCACATGTAATACATCTTGTGCTTACAATTCTGCTTCCGTTAATTGCATATATTTTAGTAAGAATAAATTTGTCTCAACTAGCAATTGGTATAGTGCTATTGAGTAAGTGGCGGGTCTTGGCGGTCCGACCCAGACACTGGTTCGCATATATTCGAGCAAATGCGGTAGACATCGTAGTTGGGGTGTCTATCGTTCTATTTATGACACAAACAAACTCACAAATATGGCAAATTATATGGACTGTTGTTTATATGACATGGTTATTGCTTATTAAGCCAAGTGCAACTCTTCTGGGGGTTTCGATGCAGGCGTTAATCGCTCAGATATTTGGGCTAATGGCTTTATATTTAGTTGGTGGTGGCCCGGACACGTATATATTAGTACTTGGAACTGGGGCTGTGACTTATGTATCAGCCAGGCACTTTTTTAGTGCATTTGACGAACCCTATACGCGGTTTTTGTCTGATATTTGGGCTTACTTTGGAGCGGCCTTAGCATGGGTACTTAGCCACTGGCTTTTGTATTATGGCCTTGTTTCGCAGGTTACATTACTACTTGGTGTGTTTGGTTTTGGTTTGGGCACAATGTACTACTTACAGAAAAATGATAAACTATCCAGCCTAATACAGCGACAACTAGTTTTTATAATGGTGGCTATAACTATAGTAGTATTAGTTTTTTCTTCATGGGGAGATAAAACGGTTTAAAAGAATTTAGGGGGGATTAACGAATGGATGACAAACAAAACGATAATAAAATAGGCTCAGGTTTTGGGAACTCTGCCGCTCAACCGATTAGCCGGGCTGAAGATACAAATAAATCAAAAATTTATAAAATGCTATTCAGTGTTTTTGTGGTTCTAAGCCTAGGTTTTGTGGGCGGGATGCTGGGTGCTCGTACATATTGGGCGAACGGGGGTGGAGAGCCGAATAATGCTAATAACGCAAAGCGAGTTGTTTCTGAAGAAAGTGAACTAATCAGTTCCATTGCCAAAAACGTCGGCCCAAGTGTCGTCTCCATTAATGTCACTGGAGGCAGTTCAAGGGATTCATTCTCGGGTCAGTCAATTGCACAGCAGAGTGCAGGAACAGGATTCATCATTAGCAAAGATGGCTACATAATTACCAATCGTCATGTGGTGCCGGCTGGATCGACAAAAGTAAGCATAATAATGTCTGATGGTACTGTGTTTGATGATGTGCAGGTTGTGGGGCGGACAAACGAGACGGACCCACTTGACGTAGCTTTTTTAAAGATTACTGATACCAAGGGCAAGAAACTAATTCCAGCGAAGATAGGTGACTCGGACAATATGCAAGTAGGTGACATGGTTGTTGCTATAGGCAATGCTTTAGGTCAATTCCAGAATACAGTAACCTCTGGTATTGTATCTGGTTATGGACGTAGTGTGGACGCTAGCGATGGTCAGAGTGGCGTCGAAAGTCTTCAGAATTTGTTCCAGACAGACGCTGCTATTAATCAAGGTAATTCAGGAGGCCCACTGGTAAATTCTGACGGGGAAGTCATCGGTATTAATACTGCAATCGCGGGTGATGCACAGAATATAGGATTTGCCATACCTATAAATGACGCAAAAGGACTAATTAAAGGTGTGATAGAGAAGGGTAAGCTGATGCGGCCGTATGTTGGCGTCCGATATATTCAACTAACTGCTGAAAATGCAAAAGAATTGAAACAAAGCACAACTGAAGGTGCGTATATCCCAGAAGGATCCGATAGTCAACCAAGTATTTTACCGAACTCTCCAGCCAGCAAATCGGGTTTGGAGCCGGGCGATATTATCACAAAGATAAACGATAAAAAAGTCACGCAAACCACTCCATTAAACTCTGTAGTCAGTAGATTTGCAGTCGGAGAGACGGTTACCGTGACATACTTGAGAGACGGCAAAGAAAAAACGGTTCAGTTGAAATTAGAGTTAATACCCCAGGATTAAACTAGCACAAAATGTTGTCCTAGGCCTTTTGTCGAGAGGAGTGTATAGCCACTTTGTGATGCTAGTTTTTCTAATTCTTTGTGCTGAGACAGTAGCGACTCGGTTATTATATTGAAAGGTTTCAATTTAAGGCTTTTAATCTGAGCAAAAAATTCACGGTACAAGTCTAGCCCGTCACTTCCCGAGAACAATGCAATAGTCGGCTCTGCACGAAGATCGGGGTTATTACAAAAATTGTCTGGTACATAGGGTAGATTAGCTATTGCTAGGCCATATTCGTTTTCGTCGTTATTTAATAGGTGCTGGTTACGGACTTTTGCCAACTTTTCTACTTTGTAGTGCACCAAATTTGTTTTAGTCACTACGAGAGCATCATTCGATACATCAGTTAGGTGCGCTTTCCAATTCGGTCGTTCCAAAATAACTGTAATCCCTAAAACACCACTACCAGTTCCTATGTCAATAAATTTTAAATCTTTGGATTTTATTGAAAGCGCAAGATTCACTAACGACTCTGACTCTGGTCTTGGGACCAGAACACTCTCGTTGATAAAAAAACAACGACCGTAAAATTCCTTTTCACCCAATATGTATGCTATTGGCTTATTTGCTACGCGACGTTTGAGAAGATCAGACAACTTTGTCTGTTCATCTAAGTTTGGTTGGTATTCTGGATGTGAATGTACCCATACGCGGGTTTTGTTCACGACAAAGGCAGCGATGAGCTCGCTATCGAGTCTTGCTGATGATATGTTTGCTGATTTTAGGCTGGCTTGCGCTAAATCTAGCCATGAATCAAGCCGCATCAGTTTGTAGTTGTCTATCATAATTTCCTAATGCTTGTAAAATGTCATCTATATCACCACTCAGAGCAGCTGGAATATTACTTCGTGAGTATCCAATTCGATGGTCTGTAATTCGGTCTTGAGGGAAGTTATAAGTTCTGATTTTCTCGCTTCGGTCACCAGTGCCAATTAAAGATTTTCGTTTTTCGGACTCTTTGGCGTTAGCTTCATCAATTTTCAGCTGCAATAAGCGCGATCGAAGTACGCCCATGGCTTTCGCTTTGTTTTTGATCTGTGATTTTTCGTCCTGGTTGGCAACGACTAGACCAGTGGGCAAGTGCGTAATGCGAATTGCCGAATCAGTCGTGTTGACTGATTGTCCGCCATGCCCCGAAGCCCTGAATGTGTCAATGCGAAGATCTGCTGGATCAATTTCTACATCAGTTTCCTCAGCCTGCGGCATTACCGCCACTGTAACGGTAGAGGTGTGTATTCGACCTTGGCTTTCTGTTGTCGGCACCCGTTGAACGCGGTGAACACCAGCTTCGAACTTCAGTTGTTTGTAGGCGTTCTCGCCTTTTATTTCGAATATTACTTCTTTGTAGCCACCGGTTTCGTTGCTGCTTTCGCTGAGTAATTCAGTTTTAAGATTATTTCTTTCGGCCCATCTTAGGTACATTCTGTACAAATCACCCGCAAATAGGCTGGCTTCATCACCACCGGCCGCTGCCCGAATCTCCACGATAGCGTTCCTCTCATCATTCGGGTCTTTGGGGATAAGTAACGCCGAAAGCTCAGAGCTCAGATCTGAGAGCTTTGTCTCTGTTTCTTCGAGCTCTGTACGGGCCAGTGCGGCCATATCGCTATCAGATTCACCTAGTAGCGCCTGAGCCTGCTCTTTGGCTTTTTCTAGTTGCTTTCTCTCGTCAAATAAACCAACTATTTGCTCGAGTTCGCTTTGGCGCTTGGCGAGCGTCGGATAGGAGGCATCGCTATAAATGGCAGGATCTTCCATTTTTTTTTGAATCCCGGCGAGTTCATTTCGTAAATCTGTTTCGTTTGTCATAAATCTTCCTTCTTAGTATAAAGAAAAACCACCTGTTTGTCTTAAAAACAGATGGTTTTGAATGATTCGTAGTTATTTATCAGCAGTAACTGGTTTTGATGCTTCGACTTTTGCAGCCTTTTTTTCGTCTTTCGCAGCTTTTACTGTCGATTTTTTCTTTGCCGCTGATGTGCGTGCTTCGCGGGCTTTTTCTGCAGCTAGTGCGCGAGCCTTGAACTTGTCAACGCGTCCTTCTATGTCCATTAGTTTTTCTTGACCAGTGTAGAACGGGTGAGAACTACTACTGATGTGGACTTTTATTAGTGGGTACTCGTTGCCGTCTTCCCATTTGATAGTCTCAGTTGCAGCGACAGTGGAGCGCGTCAAAAAAGACGTGTTGTCATTGAGGTCTTGAAACACAACTGTACGGTAATTGCTTGGGTGAACATCTTTTTTCATAACAGAAGGTAAGTATACACATCTGTTGGCCTCGAGTCAATCTTGCGTTGATTTAAGTAGGTTCATCTGTTATAGTTTATTGAGTAATATTAATAAACAGGGGAGCGACAAATCCTCTTGGGCGTTTACCGTGTAGGTACGTTCCGAGAAAGCTCTACCGAAGAAAGAAGGATTAAAATAATGGCTACAGTTGAAGTAGATATAAAAAAATTACTAGAGTCTGGTGCGCACTTTGGCCACAAGACTAGTCGTTGGCATCCGAAGATGGCTCAATATATACATAGTAAAAAAAATGGAAGTCACATAATTGACTTAACACAAACCGTTGTAAAGCTAAAAGAAGCGCTAGAGTTTTTAGAAAAGTCATCTGCTTCTGGCAAACAGATTCTGATTGTTGGCACAAAAAGACAATCCAAGGATATAGCGTTGAATTTGGCTCAGAAGACAGATATGCCATTTGTTGTTAACCGTTGGCTAGGCGGAATGTTAACTAACCAGAAGACTATTAGCGGCCGAGTGAAACACCTTAAGGATCTAGAAGCAAAAATGGAGTCTGGTGAACTCTCTGCAAAATATAATAAATTAGAATTACAGCGCTACCAGGAAGAAATCGAAGCTATGAATCACCAGTACGGCGGCATAAAAAACATGGTTGCACGTCCCGGGGCGGTTCTGGTATTTGATATCCTGCATGATTCAAATGCTGTTAAAGAAGCTCAAAAGTTAAACATTCCTGTGGTAGCTTTGGTTGACACTAATGCAGACCCCACCAACATAAACTACCCAATTCCATGTAATGATGACGCAATTAAAGCCCTGCAGCTGGTTGCTGATTATATAGAACAGGCAATTTTGTCTGGTAAAGCAAAGCAAAAAGAAGCACCTGAAAAAGTGGAGGAAAAATAAGATGACTGTTTCTCTAGAGGATGTTAAACGGCTAAAAAACCTCACAGGGGTTGGTCTAACTGATGCAAAAAAGGCTATCGAAGAGGCCAAGGGCGACTTCGACACCGCCCTAGCTGCTATGCGCAAAAAAGGCTTAACAAAGGCTGAAAAGCGTGGAGAGCGAGAAGCCAGAGCCGGACTTATTGGGACTTATAACCACGACAATCGCATCGGGGTACTAGTAGAAGTAAATTGTGAGACTGACTTTGTGGCTAGGAATGAGATTTTTACGGGATTAGTCAAAGACATCGCCATGCATGTCGCTGCTTCGGCACCACAATTTACCTCTGTAGATGATGTTCCTGAAGAAGAAAAAACAAAAATTGAAACTGAATTTTCGGAAAAGGCAAAAGCAGACGGAAAACCAGCCGAAATGATTGAAAAAATAGTTGAGGGAATGGTAAAAAAGCACTTTGGTGAGCGATGTTTGCTACAACAACCTTATGTTAAAAACCCAGATATTACTGTTGATCAGTACATCAAGGAACAAATAGCAAAATTGGGTGAAAACATCATTGTTAGGCGTTTTGCTCGCATGCAACTGGGCGAAGTAGAATAATCGCTGAAAAAGAGGCGATATATCACATCTTCAGGTTTGATATACTAGGAGTATAAGTAGTGTCCAGAAAAGGAAGTATTATATGAATCCAAACGATTTAATGAAGACAGCTCAAGATAATCTCAAGAAAAACGTCGAACACCTAGAAAATGAACTAAAAAAGATGCGTACTGGTAGAGCCAACCCCGGGATGCTCGATGGGGTTTTGGTAGAAGCGTACGGTGTTCCAACTCCGTTAAATCAAGTTGCCAGTATTACGGTCCCAGAGTCGCAGATGTTGCAATTAACTCCTTTTGACCCAAACAACTTACAGGCTATAACTCAGGCTATCCGAGACAACCAAAGCCTAGGCCTTAACCCAACAGATGACGGACGGATTATTAGATTGCCCATACCTCCATTAACTGAGGAGAGAAGACGCGAGATTGTTAAGCAATTGGGCGCAAAAACCGAAGAGTCAATGATTCGTATGCGTAATATTCGCCATGAAGCCAGGGAGAGCGCCGAAAAACTTAAAAAGGCTAAGGATATCGGAGAGGATGACTTTACACGGTTTGAAAAACAACTAGACGAGGCGATTCACGAATTCAAAACAAAAATAGATGTTCTGGCGCAAGCAAAAGAAAAAGAGATAATGACTGTTTAGTGCAGCAACACGCACAGATATTACTGATACAATAGTGAGTATTGATGACAGATAATAATGCACCACCAAAACATTTAGGAATTATACTGGATGGAAATCGCCGGTGGGCAAAAAGCCATGGATTACCGACTCTCGAAGGACATAAGCAGGGCGCAGAAGTATTTAAAGAGATAGTTCTAGAGTGTTTTAACCGCGAAATTCGTTTCGTGTCAGCCTTCGTATTTTCAACTGAAAACTGGCAACGCACGCAAGAGGAAGTATCCTACCTAATGAGGCTAGTGCTTAGAGTTGTTGAAAAATATCTTGATGAATTTAACGAAAGAGGCATAAAAATTTTAGTTTTGGGTAGTAGGCAAGGATTGGACGAAAAGGTTATTAAAGCGCTCGATAGGACAATTGATAAAACTTCACAAAATACCAATGGAACTGTCGCACTTTGCTTTAATTACGGCGGTAAAACGGAGATTATAGATGCAATAAAATCTGTACCAGTTAGCGAAATAAATGCTCTGACCCCTGAGAAGTTCGAACAATATTTGTATTCAAAAAACTTGCCGCCATTAGATATGATTATTAGGACTTCCGGAGAGAAACGCCTAAGTGGGTTTATGATTTGGCAGTCGGAATATGCGGAATTGCTATTTCTAGATAAGAACTGGCCCGATTTCTCCGTAAAAGATCTAGATAATGTTATCGAAGAGTATAAAAAGCGTAAAAGAAGACATGGAAAGTAGGCGGGGGTAAGATGGGATTATTAATTTTAGGGCTGATTTTATTTGTGTGTCTAGTTATTGTGCATGAATGGGGCCACTATAAGGCCGCTAGGCGAGCGGGAGTAGTAGTTGAAGAATTTGGGTTAGGATTTCCGCCTAAAGTCTGGAGTAAAAGGCTGAAGAGCAAAATGCTTTTGAGTGTTAATGTGTTGCCTTTGGGAGGGTTCGTTAAATTAAAGGGAGAACATGATTCAGATACTACACCTGGTAGCTATGGAGCTGCGTCTCTCAGAGATAAAATCAAGATTATGACAGCTGGTGTGGCTATGAATCTTGCTACGGCAATTGGAATTCTTACCCTACTAGCTCTGGTTGGTATGCCAAAGTTGGTGGATAATCAGTTTTCGGTGTCTTCAGACACCAAAACAATTCAACAGAATGTACTAGTTGCCTATGTAGAGCCGGGTTCTCCAGCAGAAAGGGCTGGAATAAAATCACGGGATCAGTTGATTGCCCTAGGAATTACCGAAAATAATCTGGATAAGGTGGGCGAAATTAGCTCATTCCCTGCAAAAACCAAGTTGCTAGCAGGCAAACAAGTGATTGTTCAAACAAAAACGGGTGACGAAGTTAAAAATGTTAGCTTACAACTGCGTACGCAAAAAGAGGTAGAAGCTAGTAAAAAAACAGATGAACCAAAAGGCTATCTTGGAATAGTACCAACAGAGTATGTAGTTAGGCGCTCTACTTGGTCGTCGCCGATTGTCGCCGTAGGGACAGCTGCTCAGTTTACGAAGCTCACCCTGCAAGGTATTGGCGCGGCAATTGGTAATGTGTTCCAGGGCAACGGGGCTAAGGCTGCAGATCAGGTATCTGGTCCGGTGGGTATTTTTGTTGTAATCAAGGACGGAGCGACACTTGGATACCGATTTATACTAATGATTATTGCGATTATCTCGCTGACGCTAGCCATAATGAATATTCTGCCCATACCGGCATTAGATGGAGGGAGGCTTTTTGTAACGCTTTTGTACAGAGTACGCCACAAAAAACTGACCAGAGAGGTAGAAGAGAGGATACACGGCGCTGGTTTTATAGCACTAATGGGCCTCTTTGTATTGATAACAGTTATTGATGTTAGGAGGTTTTTCTGAGCGATACCGACAAATTAGCCATTCCTCCATCAGAAGCACTCGATAATAAAAAAACTTTCTGGACACCCATCCAGACTGTTGTTCTAACGATCACTACTTACCTGAGCTCGCAAATTATTGCCAGTTTACTGGTTTTGACACTGCCGTTAATAATTGGTTGGAATACTAGTGACATTCAATCATGGCTAAAAACCGCAGCGGGGCAGTTTGTATTTATCCTGCTAATAGAGAGCACTGTGCTTCTGATCGTGTGGATGTTGCTTCGAGCTAAAAATGTTAATTTTAGATTCATTGGCCTAGCCAGGCCTAGATTAAAAGATTTGGGTTATGCTGTTGCTGGTTTTGGTGTTTATTTTTTGCTATACCTAGTGATTACGATAATAGTTAAGGCGATTTTTCCAGATATAAACTTTGGCCAAAATCAAAAAATTGGATTCGAGTCGGCTCAGCAGGGATGGGAGCTAGTATTGGTTTTCATAAGCCTAGTAGTCTTGCCACCAATAGTCGAGGAGATACTTGCCAGAGGGTTTTTGTATACGGGACTAAAAACCAAACTCTCACTTTGGCCATCAGTAGTTATCACAAGTGTTATGTTCGCTTTGGCTCACTTGCAGTTTGGCAGCGGGGCGCCCCTGTTGTGGGTGGCAGCAGTTGACACATTCTCGCTGTCGTTAGTGCTAATCTATTTGCGAGAAAAAACAGGAAATCTAGGGGCTTCAATTTTCCTTCATATGCTTAAAAACGGCATTGCATTCGTTCTTTTGTTTGTAATTCAGGTTAGATAGATCAAATAATAGTACAATAGTAGATAACTAGGGAGAATATATGACAAAAAAAGAACTACTACCTGCAAAAACGGGCGACATGTCAGATTGGTACACGACACTTATCCGTTTGGCCGATCTCGCTGACTACGGCCCTGTAAAGGGAACTATGGTTTTCAAACCTTACGGCTATGCTATATGGGAAGAGGTCCAGAAAGCTATGGACCCTGAGATTAAGGCAAAAGGTGTTGGCAATGTATATTTCCCGATGTTTATTCCTATGTCGTTTCTTGAGAAAGAGAAAAGCCATGTTGAAGGTTTTGCGCCAGAACTTGCGGTTGTTACTCATGCAGGTGGCGAAAAACTAGAAGAGCCAGTTGTTATACGACCTACCAGCGAAACAATCATGTATAACTCATTTGCCAAATGGATTCAATCTTGGCGAGATCTACCAATAATGATTAATCAGTGGGGAAGCGTTGTGCGTTGGGAAAAACGCACCATGCCTTTTATTAGGACGAGCGAGTTTTTGTGGCAAGAAGGTCATACTGCCCACGCTACCCATAAAGAAGCACAAGAAGTTCAACGTTGGGCTATGGATATGTACGCTCAAACCTACCGGGAATATTTTGCAATCGACGGATATGTTGGTTTCAAATCAAAAGCTGAAACATTTGCTGGCGCAGATACGACGCTAACTTACGAGTCATTAATGCCAAGCGGTAAGGTGTTGCAATCCTGTACTTCACACGATCTTGGACAAAATTTTGCTAAGGCATTTGATGTTAAATTCCAAGACTCCAAAGGCGGAGAATCATTTGTATGGCAGACCAGCTGGGGTTTATCAACTCGTTCAGTCGGTGGGTTAATTTTGGCCCACGGCGATGATAACGGCCTTCGTTTGCCACCAAATTTAGCACCAACCCAAGTTGTGATTGTCCCTGTTAAACCCGAAAAAACGATTTTAGATTATTGTGACAAGGTATCAGCCGAACTGAATAAGCATAATATTCGAACATTAGTTGATGCTCGTGATGATGAGACATTTGGCTTCAGACTAAACAAATGGGAAGTCAAAGGCGCTCCTGTCATTATCAAAGTCGGTAACCAGGAACAGGAAAAGGAAATAGTAACAGCAAAACGCCGCGATAATGGCCAAGAATCTTTAGTTCCGCTGGCAACATTAGCAAAAGACATAAAAGTACTTCTCGAAGACATACAAAAAACGCTGTTCCAGCAGTCAAAGAAGTTCATCGAAGACAACACTCGAGAAGCCAAAGATTACGAAGAATTTAAAAAAATCGCTAAAGAACACAAAGGATTCATAAAAGTATTCTGGAATGATGATCCAGAAATAGAGAAAAAAATAAAAGAAGAGACAAAAATTAAGTCTAGTTGTCGTCCAATTGACTGGCCAGAAAAGTCGGGAAAAGACTTTTATACGGGGGAGCCGGCCACCCAAATGTGGCTTTTCGCACAAAGTTACTAAAAAACTAGCCAGGTAGAGCGAGGGTTGTTATAATACAGCGACTCCTGAGCACAGAAACAAATATTTAACAGACAAGAATATAGTAGGAGTGATAAAAAAGGGTCCATCATGAAAAAACAATTTCACTTAACCAAAGAGGGTGTAGAAGAGCTAACGCAGGAATGCAAGCAGCTCGTAGCACAACGTGGGCCAATAGCAGAGCGTATTAAATCTGCCCGAGAGTTTGGGGATTTAGCTGAGAATGCCGAATATACCAACGCAAGAGAAGAACAAGAGAACGTCGAAGGACGAATTGCTGAAATAGAGAATATTCTTCTAAATGTAGAGGTTATCAAAAAGCCCGCCAATGACAGCAAAGTTCGACTCGGTTCTGGCGTAAAGTTAAAAAGTGCAGAAGACGGTGGAAAAACTAAAGAGTTTAAAGTAGTAGGAACAGTTGAGGCAGATCCGATGAACGGTAAAATTTCTGACGAGTCACCGATAGGCAAGGCTCTAATGGGTCGTAAAGTGGGTGATAAAGTCGAGATAGTAACTCCTGCAGATACTTCTACATACAAAATAGTAAGCATTTCATAGTACTAGCGAAGATAATATAACTGAGGTAAGCTAGAGTTAAATATGCAGTGGCTAAATAATATTGTCGACGAGCTGATAAAACGTAATCCAGAAGGAGAGATTTTGGTTTCTTCTGGTGTTTCCCCATCAGGAGCTTATCATGTGGGGACACTTCGCGAGGTGCTAACAGCTGAGGTAATCATGCGAGAGCTAAAGCTTCGTGGACGCGTCAGTAGGCATATACATGTTTCAGATGATCTGGATGTATTTCGTAAGGTTCCAAAGGGTCTACCTGATACATATGACAAGTACCTGGGGCGGCCTTTGTGCGATGTGCCAGCACCGGATGGGTCAGACCGAGGGTACGCAGACTACTATCTGGATGAGTTGCCAAAGGTGGCAAAAGAGCTTCGTTTAGAAATGGAAGTTATGCGTGCGCACGAAAAATACCAATCCGGGTTTTTTGTGTCTGCGATTGAACAAGCACTTGACTCAATAGCAGATATACGAACAATTTTAGAGAAAGTCTCTGGAAGGAAACTTGATGAAAACTGGTCTCCCGTTCAAATTATTGAGGATGGTTACCTGAAAAACCGAAAATTTGTGGACATTGATAAAGATAAAAAACAGATACATTACGAAGATAAAGACGGGGATCTTCAGAAAACCGGTTATACAGATGGCAAGGTAAAGCTAAATTGGCGAATTGACTGGCCGGCTCGTTGGGCGCTACTGGGTGTGGATGCAGAGCCATTCGGTCGTGACCATGCAACAAAGGGTGGTTCATATGAAACTGGCGCTGTGATAGTAAAAGATGTGTTCGACCAGGTTGCGCCATATCCAGTTCCTTATCATTTCATTAATAGAACCGGTGAAACGAAGAAAATGAGCAAAAGTGGTGGCGATACAATAACAGCCGCCCAATTATTAGATATGCTGCCACCAGAGATAGTTTGGTATTTTATGCTAAGGTTGCCTCCCGAAAAACAACTATTCTTTGACGAAGGCGAAACACTAATGCGTCTTGTTGATGAGTACAGTGAGCTGCTAGCAAAACCAGATAAAACAGATGCTGAGAAACAGCTTATTAATCTCTGCAGTTATGGGGTAGCTGAACGTACAGTTAGCAATATACCTTTTTCTCATCTAGTTGCTAGCTACCAAGCATCGTTAAAAGATGCCGATATGACGATTGATGTTATTAAACGTACAGAACATGCAGACGTTGCCAGTGAGCAAGCGGCTGTTATTAAAAATGAACTACGCTTTATAGACAAATGGTTGGAAAAATATGCGCCTGATGACATAAAATTCTCGTTAGCGGATACAGTCAATACCGAACAATTTAGTGGTCCTCAAAAACAGTTTATGGCGAATTTGGCTTACAAAATCGTCGATGCCCCAGAGGATGCTGATGGGGAATGGTTCCATAAAGTAATATACGACCTTAAAGAGGAATCGGGCCTACAATCTAGAGAGCTATTCATAACACTTTACCTTGTACTTATTGCTAAAACGTCTGGTCCGAGAGCAGGCTGGTTTCTGAGCATTCTGCCACGCGATTGGCTTGTCGCACGGCTACGACTAGAATCCTAAGATTTAGCATTTTGTATACTTCTAGTGCTTGCAAATAGTTCAATTTAGATTAAAACTAGCAGCAATCATGCCAATACCTCAAGAACTTTTACCTGAAAAATACGAACTAACAACGTGCGGTGTTATTGCGGGCCTGATTGGGGATGTTGGCCTAAAAGGAGTTATAGACGCTGCCCAAAAGGAGACAATCAGGACCGGGTTGCCAGCATATATGCAGAGAATACGCGATTTAATATATCCAGAGCCAACACTTGATCCGGCAAAAAACCTGTTTAGAGAAACTTTTACCGAATGTGCCAGTCTAATTTTTTCAGCCTACTGTAGTTCAGGTTTGGTACAGCCGCTGGCTGGGCTAGCAATTGTAGGCATTAATGTAGACCATCTTGGGATAAAAGATCTGGAGAGTGCATCGGCAGAACGACAAATTGAAATTATTGCAGAGAGGAATGAAGTAGCACGGGCACTACACCAATCTGATGCAGGTGATTTCATTGATTTGGTTGGGTTTTATGTTTCTGTGTCGAAAGACGATGATGACGCGGGTTTGGGTGCTGAAATAGGTATGGAGTATGCCCTCAGTCTACTGGACGAAGGTTGGGCAACCGCAAGAGCCCAAGCAATGGCTTTGCAGATCCCGCATGGTGATTGGGACGATTTACTCAAATAGAAAAAATATACTAAGAAACGATTGCAGTTCAGGGATTGTGCAATGAATAAATACCGGCCTGTTTAACCACTAAACAAATCTATACTTCAATTAAAATTATGAAAAAATCAAATAACATTGTAGTATAGAAAAATTATGAGTGATCGCATAGCACAAGTATCTTTTGAATTAATGGATGCTAGGACCAACACTGCTTTGCTCGCGGATGTCGGGACTCATCTAGTACAGGTGATCGATAGCGAGCTTGGTATTCAGGGCTTTTCGGTGGCCGACGATTCTAGTTATAGGGTGATGCCAACTTATGATCGAGTCCAAGATCATGTTCTTCTTCGAACAGAGAGGGCTGAAATGATCGCAGGATTTGCGGCTATGAGGCACGACGTTATGGTGCTACTTTGCAGGACACCAGAGAGAAAAGGCTTTTTTTATCAGTCTGAAGATCGAGAAAGAAAGTACCCTATTGTCTGGAGAGAGAGTGACGCGGCTTATGAGGCATTGTTTGGCTATGCCCAAAGAATGACTCAGTTCACCAATTAGGGGCTAGCTAATACTGGCAAGAGCTAGCACTTAGGGTGTAAAATAGTAGGTAGGAAAGGAGACAATTTATTATGGCATCGTCTTCGAAAAAAGAAGTCAAAAAGTTATATTTGTCATCTGATAACAAAATGTTATCAGGCGTATGTGGGGGGATCGCAGAATATTTTGATGCGGATCCTACACTAGTCAGGCTAGGTTGGGTCATCGCATCGATTATGACCGGGTTATTCCCTGGGTTATTAGGTTACATAATCGCAGCTGTGGTCATTCCGGAGAAATCAGATAAATAACTAAAGGAGAGTTTATGGGAAAAGCTAAAAAAACAGCAAATGCAATGAACAGCGGTGGTGGGCCAACAGGGTTTGTTCTGTTTATTGCATGGATTGGGGCTGTAGTATATTTTGTCGGGCAAGTCGATGGATTTTGGAACATAATTTTAGCCTTTTTACAGGCCTGCGTATGGCCAGCCTATGTCTTGTACCATGTACTGCAAATCTTGAATGTCTGACTATAAAGTAGATCCTAATAAGCAAAGTTACTATTACTAGATACGATACTAGGGTAGTTGTATGATGGCGAAATAATGTATGCAAGCAGCGGCCACAACGAACACATGCCAGGTAACATGCATGAACGGTTTTTTACTGGCTAGAAAAATCGCGCCAGCAGTATATAAAACCCCACCAATAATCAGTAGCCAAATAACATTTGGGGGCAGGGAACTCATTTTAGGGACAAATAGTATGGCCAACCAACCAAATGCTATATAGATTCCTGCGCCAAATTTATTCATTGCTTTCGGTAAAGTTGCCTTTAATGTTATGCCCGCACTAGCTAATGACCACACGAGCACTAGCAAGAGTGTCATAGCCCAACCACTGTACATAGCAACTATAAATGGTGTGAAAGTCCCAACAATCAGCAAAAATATTGCACCATGGTCGAGTATTTGAAATACGCGGGCAGCGCCAGTGAACTTTAGCGCATGATATAGGGATGAGGTGGTCATCAGTAGCACCAAACAGATAGAATAGACCCAAAAACTGATTGTAAACGCGGTTGATGCATCCAGGGTAACCAGACCAATTATTAAGCCAACGAACCCAAATATTGCTCCTAGTCCATGAGTTAGACTACTAAAAACTTCTTCGACAATTTTTAATGGAGTTTTAACATTTTTTATTTTAGTGGTCATTTTTTAATTATACGCCTACTAAAATACAACCCTCCCTTAGTCCGCTTTGACTACAAAGATCAGATCTGGAGCGAGCATCAGCAGTGCGAAACCGGCATCATATACTTTCGTAATTGGTAGGCGCTAGGATTAGAGCGTGGAGCTAAAGTCGCCAAATTTTACGTTTTTTGTGATTGGGTCGCTGTTGAAATGCGTTGCATCATGGGTGACACGAAAGCGGTTAGCAACTGGGATGGATTCATTTATAACTGACCAGCTTTTTACGTAGTTTCCTGCCCAGTAGGCTTGGCCAGTTGATGTTCTGGTCCCAGACCACTTGTTGTTACTAAAATTTAAGTTTTGGATCGGCTGATTTTTACTACCAACGATTATTGCCAACTGTTCTTTTGCTATGCCTAGTTTTATGACATTGTTTGCAATAGTATAGTTTTTGACTGCAAACTTAGATCCTGCAGCAGCATTGTAGTTGCCGCGGATCTCGAAAACTTGCTGGCCACCACCGCCACTAGTATCTATGTGAGAATTTATGATGCGAATGTTTTGGGCGTCACCAATACCAATTAGCCGGCCATGCAATGTCGCATTTCGACCAACGGTTAAAGTAAAGTTGTCGAACGTTATCCCCACAGAACGCTCTCCAACCGATATTGCCGGTGAAGCAACCAGCGGACAATCCATTGGATTAGGGTATTGAACTAAAGAACAGTTTGACGGACGTTTAGATGATGGAACTGGTGGGGAGCATTTAAGGGGGTCAGGCTCTGATTTTAGGGAGCAACTAATGGGTCTATACGTGAAATTTAGATTTTTGAATGTAGTTTGAGTCGAAGACATTGCAGCCTCGACTGCCTCTGTTGTGTAATCACCCGAAATATTAGTGAAATTGTTTTTTACTAAAGCATTGAGCGCTATGGGTGTATCGACACCCCTAAATTGAATGTCCTTTACTGTGCACGAGTAACACAAGCCAGCAGCCAGCCCAATCTCGCCGCCTTCGAAAACAATTCCTGATAGTTCGGACGATTGTACTGCATACCAAGGAACATCACGATCCATGATATAGCTTAGATGGGGATTATAGCCATCTATTTTACATATTTGTGGCGGACCATCCTGTGGGTCACCAATGCTATTCAGAGCCTTGTCAGCCAATACCAGCCGACGGCTACTATCAAAGATTTTTTCTATGCGGGTGAATTGTACAAAATCAGGTTGACTCCAACCGTCATTATTATCAAATTGCTTTGTCGAACGAATGCAAACGATTTCCCCGGCTTTTAGTTTTTTTACATCGCTACGATACTTGAGTGTAATAGTATTCGATCCTTTGGCCCAAGTCGTTTGCTTAGTTGCCAAGTTTTCAAAATGCCCGCGTTTTCCGTGAAAATCTGGCTGACGTTTATCATAATTGGATGGAAAAGCATTCCCAAGCACCATGTCATAAGGGCTGTCGGTTTGCACAATGACGCTTTTACCGGGCGTACCTCTAAGCCGAAGATTCGACTTCATGAACAGCGGTTTTGTTATGCGGTACCTACCTGGAGGCAAAGTTAGTATCCCACGTTTTTTGCTTGTGTAGTCAATAGCTTTTTGTAGAGCAACCGTATCGTCTGTGGTGCCGTCGCCAATAACGCCAAATGATTTTAGTGTTTTTGATTCGGCCTCTGCTGGGTCTTGGTTGCCGAAATGTCTTATACCAAAAAATAGGCCTAAAATAACAAATAATAACAGAGCTACAAAAATCAAAAGAAACATATGTTTTCTATGTTTTTTTGGCTCGGGGCTTATAGGGTCAATGACCGGAGTCTGAGGGGAAATTGGGGGTTGTGACTGAATTGTTTCAGGGTTCATATTTTACCTTAAGTGTTATTATACACCAGAAAGAAGCTATCCGATGAAGCATCAAAATGTAGACAGAGTTTTATAGATTATATTTGGCTCTAACCTGATCTTGGTTTATACCGTTTACGATGTTATTAAACCCGATTTCTTTTAATATGTTGCCAGCAACATTCGAGCGCG
>CAZBSC010000001.1:39858-62110 GCA_964494845.1 uncultured Candidatus Saccharibacteria bacterium
ACGATGTTATTAAACCCGATTTCTTTTAATATGTTGCCAGCAACATTCGAGCGCGAACCACTAACACAGTACAGGATCAGCTCGGTGTCTTTTGGTGTGTTTTTCAACTTTTCGGCGCCTGACATTAGCTCACTCGGCGGAATATTGATAGCACCATCAACATGTCCCCGAGCATACTCTTCTGGTTCACGCACATCAATAATCAATCTATCCATATAGTTACTATATCAAAATCAAACATTTCTAGGGTATTTAACATTTACAAATAACGGGATATATTATAGAATAGTATTATGGAAGTGGATTTAATAGACGCGAGCAATCAGTTTCGGGCTGCTATAACAGTAGATGGTGATATGAGCGCTGCTGCAACGCTTTTGGCCAGAGCTTCAGATATTCCCGTAGATGACATTTTGTCTGAAGTTGAGACACGTACGCAGGCAATGCCCTCAGAAAAGCCAACAGTCGAACAGGCGAAAGACATTCTTGGGCCACTAGTCTTATCAATTGCTGCATGTGTTGCTGCGCTTCCTCCTACAGTGGAGCACCCACGATCTAGAGAGGATAGACTGTTTGATGCGGTTAATATTGGACAGACGTTGACTAGTGGTGACAGGGCGCAGGCTCGGCGCATATATAGCCAGACTTTGCGTGATACTTTTGGGCTTGAGGCAGTTAGCAAAAATGTAAAACTTATGATGAAGGGAAACGAAGAGTTAAGTGCAAGAGACGAATTTCGTATTCGGGTGCAATCTAGACTGAAAAAACGTACTAGCACGGAGTCCCCACTACTCACAGGAATTAAGGAGCGATTAGAACACAGAGTGATACCCGAAGAGACGTCAGAAAAACCTTCGCCTGGCGATAATAGCGTTGGAGAACAGCCGAGAATATGGATCTCAACAACCAATTATGATGCCTTACAGAATGGTTATAAAGTGAAACCAATGGATTTTGCAATGCTAGGGGTTGAGTTGGGTGGGGCTGCAGTTAAAAAACTCATGGCATTAAATACAAAATTTGGCGAGTTAACCTCAGGGTTAAAGCCCTGGTGGAAACGGGGATTGATTCGGGTTGGAGTCCCGGTAGGTATTTTTTTGGGCACATGGGCAGCTGTTGACGCTGGGCTTGAATCCCATGGCGTGCATGTAGTCCCAAGTGTTGGGGAAGTAATTATTGATATAAAGCACGGTTTGGGAGACGAAAGTACAACCGAACAAAGTTTGGGCTCTCCCCAAACCCTGGTTTTGGTCAAGTCGAGAGATTCCCATCTACCATTGCCAACTAAGAGCCAATAACTATTAATTCATGTGATAAACTGACATCATGAAAAAACCATCAATATCATTGAAGAAAAAACAAAAAATTTCATTTGAAAGCCTTCACAAATGGAACGTTACTCTGGCAGTGTTACATGCGGTGCAGGGAGTGGCGGTTATTTTGCTAGCAAAAGCTGTCACTTTTCCTGTTAGCACCAACTATATAACTCTAGATACATTAAGTTCATCTGCAGGACAGCCACGATTAGTTCCAGCAACTCAAAATCTATTTGATGTGAACCTAGCGTATCTTGTTGTGGCTTTCTTTTTCATGTCAGCAATTGCGCACGCGCTAGTTGCCACTAAATTGCGAAAATCCTACGAGAAAAATCTTAAAAACCACATAAATAAGGTTCGTTGGATAGAGTATGCATTTAGTGCAAGTACTATGATGATCGCAATAGCAATGCTGTCGGGAATTTATGACTTATCCAGTTTGCTGATGATATTTATGCTTACAGCGATAATGAATGGCACAGGATTATTAATGGAGTCTTGGAATGGAAAATCCAAAAAAGTTAATTGGCTAAGTTTTATTCTGGGTAGCAAGGCCGGAATTGTACCTTGGATTGTTATCGGAATTTATTTCTGGGGCGCAAATGTATACGGTAGCGGGCAAATACCAACGTTCGTGTACTTCATTTACGGAAGCCTATTCTTGTTCTTTAATTGTTTTGCACTAAACATGTATTTGCAGTACAAAAGAAAAGGCAAGTGGGCAGAGTACCTATATGGCGAACGTGTTTATATGATTCTGAGTTTGGTTGCAAAATCTGCACTTGCATGGCAAGTCTTCTTCGGCACACTACGGCCGTAATAGGCACATAATCTACTTCGTTGGAAACTGTGTCACTCACAAGACGTACCGAAAGTACGCCTTGTTGCGTTACTCGTTGCTGCCTCGTATCTCATGCACCAATTACGGCCTATTTCTAGTCACCGTTGATTGTTTTTTGTAGTACACTAAAAACTGAGATGAGGCATATAATTTTTGATTTTGATGGAACATTGGCGGATAGTTTGCCATTGGTTATTGAAATTGCCGAAGAGCTGCTTGGACCGTTAAATCTGTCAGAAAGCGAAAAAACCCGGCTGCGAAACTTGCCCATGCGAGCAGTACTTAAAGAAAGTGGAATAGCTTATAGCAAGATTTTACGACTGGTAGTAAAAGGTAGAGCCATGATAAAACAGCGCATGGATGAACTAAATATTATTCCAGATTTGGGCAAAGAGATTAAAGCGATAAAAAGTGATGGCTACATGCTGTATGTTCTCAGTTCTAATAGCGAGGGCAATATTAGGTCATTTTTGAAAAGAAATGATCTGTTAGATTGTTTTAGTGACGTCAAGGGTAGCATTGGGCTTTTTAGTAAAACTAGTGCTCTGAAAAAATTTTTGAAGGTAAAAAAAATCGACAAAAATGATTGTTTGTACGTAGGCGATGAGGTGCGCGACATTGATGCTTCCAAAAAACTAGGCATTCCAATTATTTCTGTATCCTGGGGTTTTAACGGAGAAAAAATATTGAAAGCATCTGATCCTGATGTATTGATCCAGAAACCTATTGATCTTCTTGGCGCAATAGAAAAAGTTGGAAAACGTTAAAATGACAATAACTCATATTAAGCCACTCACAAATCTGCAAAAAGAACTGACAGCAAACTATACATTTTTTGGTTCGCACCGTAGCTACGGCTATGATTTGTCGCAAGAAAAAGTCTATTTTGCTTGCCAATTACTTTTTTCGAACTTTTGCGAGGACTTAATATGAGTTACCAACGCGCAAAACCATACGAGCCCGGACAAAGTGATCCATTTAAAGTTAGCCGCAGTAAAATCGAGCTGTTTATGCAGTGCCCGCGTTGTTTTTGGTTGGATAATAGACTAAAGATAAAACGTCCTAGCGGGCCACCGTTCAGAATAAACTCAGCTATCGATGAGTTGCTAAAAAAGGAGTTTGATCTTCACCGTGCTGCAAAAACACCGCATCCAATCATGGAAGAATACAGTGTGCCGGCAATACCGTTCGCGCACAAAGATTTGGATACATGGCGAGAAAATTTTATCGGCGTACAGGCCGTAGACAAAAAAACCAACTTTTTAGTCACTGGCGCCGTTGATGATGTGTGGGTAAATGATGATGGGGAGTTGATAGTTGTTGACTACAAGGCGACAGCTAAGTCGGCGGATATCACAATCGATGCTGACTGGCAGATTGCTTACAAGCGTCAGATGGAAGTTTACCAGTGGTTGCTTCGACAAAATGGTTTCAAAGTTAGCGACACGGGCTATTTTGTTTATGCTAACGGGCGGTTGGATATGGAGGGTTTTTATAACAAAATAGAGTTTCGCACGAAGGTTATTTCGTACAAGGGCAGTGACAAATGGGTAGATAAGGCCTTGATTGATATGAAAAAATGCCTGGAAGGCGATATGCCAGCAGTCGGCAAAGCAGCCATGGGTGGAGCCTGCGATTTCTGCGAATATGCCAAGAAACGTGCAGAATTAACAATAAAACACCTACAAAACAATAAGAAATAAAGCTATAATAGAAATAATATGATAGATATCCAAATCGTGAGGGATAACCCTGAGTTAGTTAAAGAAAGGTCTAAGCAAAAAGGTTACGACATAGACACTGTAGAGTTGCTGAGAATTGATGATCATAAAAGAGATCTTCAGCAAAAAGTTGAAAAACTAAGGGCAGAGCGTAACGAGCTAGCGTCTAGCGCTAAGGGGCAGAAACCAAGTGATGACCAAGTGACTAAAGGCAAGGCACTAAAAGAGAAATCAGTAAAACTCGAAGAAGACTTGGCGAAGACTGAAAAACAATTTAATGAACTATTAAATAAAGTTCCGAATATGCCGTTGGACGAAGTGCCTGTCGGCACTAGCGAAGACGAAAATAAAGTTGTTGATACCGTTGGTGGCAAGCCGCATTTTGATTTCAAGCCAAAAAGCGATGCAGAACTCGGCATGCAAAGTGACACTATTGATAAGGAGAGAGCTACTAAAGTTGCTGGAACTCGTTTTGCATATATAAAAGGTGATTTAGTGCATCTCCAGTTTGCGATTATTCAGTTGGTTTTTGATACTCTAGCCGACAAATCAATAATTGAGGCATTAATTAAAGACAAAAATCTAAATATTGAACCCAAAACTTTTGTGCCAATTTTACCCCCTGCAATGGTAAAGACCGCACCATACGCTGCATCAGGGCGGCTTGATGCTCAGGAGGTTACATATAAACTAGCCGATGACGAGTTGTGGATGAACGCGAGTGCAGAGCATAGCCTGTGTACGATGTATATGAACGAAATTTTTGATGAAGCCGAGTTGCCTATAAGATATGTTGGTTACGCAACGAGCTTCAGGCGCGAGGCTGGATCATACGGAAAAGACGCCGAAGGAATTTTCCGGATGCATCAGTTTGATAAAATTGAAATGGAGGTATTTAGTACTGCAGAAACAGGACTGGATGAGCATAAATTGCTAGTTGCCGTTCAAGAATACCTTGTAAATTTACTAGAGCTACCTTATCAGTTGATTCAGAAATGCACCGCGGACATCGGAGGCCCTAACGCGCAGGGGGTAGATATTAATACGTGGATGCCTGCCCAAAATAATTATAGGGAAACACATACTGCAGACTACATGACGGACTACCAGGCTCGTAGCCTACGAACAAGAGTTAGGAGGTCTGGTGGGGAATTAGAATTTGTACATACCAATGACGCGACCGCATTTGCTTTGGGCCGAATAATGAAGGCGATTATGGAGAATAACCAAACGAGTGACGGAAAAATTCGAATTCCGAAGGTACTTCAGAAATATATGAATGGAAAGGAAACTATATTATGATTTCAAAAATGGAAATCGCTGGTGTTCACATGGACATTGAGCCAAAACTAAATAAATACATCGTCAAGAAAATAGGTAATATGGACAAATATTTGCCCAGGCAGGCCAGGGAGTCGGCGCACGTTGAGATAAAACTAAAAGAACAAAAAATAAAAGAGAAGAAACAGTACACTTGTGATGTAGTTTTGTATTTGCCTCATGACAGCATAAAGTTGTCCGAAACAACTATGAATATGTTCGCTTCAGTGGATATTGTAGAGACAAAGCTGAAAAACCTGATTAAGAAATATAAAGAAAAACATACAAAAAAAAGGTTCGCACGTAGCATAATTAGAAAAATCAAGTCGCATTCAATACGTTAAATTTGTTATACTCGATATATACAGAATTGTGCTGTCTCCAGGGCGGGTTGGAGAGATTCAAAACTGTTTTTTCTGAGCGAAAGGTAGTAATAGCTACATTGAAAAAAGAAAAAGCTGTTTTGTGCTCTCCAAACAGGCCTGAGGCTGTGCAAGCTTTGTATAATTCGAGTATAATTGCAACTGAGTTATTTTCTGGTTTTAAAGTAGAGGAATAGTTTTTTGAAAAAAGTACTAAAAAAAATTCTGGGTGATCCCCAGGTAAAAACGTTAAAAAGGCTAAAAAAGCGGGTTATTGAAGTTAATGCACTAGAGTCAAAGTACAAAAAACTATCTGACAAACAGCTTAAAGAGCAGACCGACAAGCTACGTAAAAGATTAAAAAAAGATTCCCTAGACAAAATTCTACCCGATGCTTTCGCTGTGGCAAGAGAAGCGGCGCTGCGAACTTTGAAAATGCGTCATTTTGATGTTCAGCTAATAGGTGGGATGGTTCTACATGAAGGTAATGTTATGGAGATGAAAACTGGTGAGGGGAAAACCTTTGCTGCAACATTGCCTCTGTATTTGAACGGTCTTACGGGTAAAGGAGCACATCTAGTAACGGTCAACGATTATCTTGCCCAGCGTGATGCAGGGTGGATGGCCCCTGTTTATGACTTCTTGGGACTTAGTGTTGGCGTGATTATTCCCGAAGAGTCTTTCATTTATGATTCGAAGTTTGAAAATAGCGATCATGAGGACCCGCGGCTACGTCACCTGAAGCCTTGTTCGCGCCAGGAAGCCTATGCCGCCGACATTACCTATGGCACAAATAACGAATTTGGGTTCGACTATTTACGAGATAATATGGTCCGCGAAGAAGACCAACTACGGCAACGACCGCTTCACTATGCAATTGTTGACGAAGTTGACTCGATACTTATCGATGAAGCCAGGACCCCACTAATTATTTCTGCACCAGCGGCAGCTAGTGCAACAGCGTATGAACAGTTTGCTCGCCTAACTAAAAGACTCGCTGAAGAAAAGCATTACGAGAAAGATGAAAAACATCATTCGGTGGTTTTGACCGATGAGGGTGTTGAAGAAGTAGAAAAAATGTTAGGTATTGATAACCTATACGCCAATGATAATATCAGAACTCTATATCATCTGGAGCAATCACTAAAAGCCCAAGCATTATTCCAGCGTGACAAGAACTATGTCGTTACTAAAGATGGCGAAGTTGTAATTGTTGACGAGTTTACCGGACGACTGCTAAAGGGTCGTCGTTATAATGAAGGCCTACACCAGGCAATCGAGGCAAAAGAAGGCGTTCCTGTGCAAGAGGAATCCATGACGTTGGCGAGCATCAGTTTCCAGAACTATTTCCGTCTGTACGAAAAACTAGCCGGGATGACAGGTACCGCAGAAACTGAGAGTGAGGAATTCCATCAAGTTTACGAGCTTGAAGTAGTACAAGTACCACCAAATAAGGTAGTAATTCGTGACGATAAAACAGATAGAATCTATAAAACCGAAGCAGGCAAGTTCAGAGCAATAGTCAAAGAAGTAAAAGCAATGCATACCAAGGGTCAGCCGGTGTTAATTGGTACTGTTTCTATAGAAAAAAATGAATTACTCAGCAAATTACTTGGCGAGGCGAAGATTCCGCATCAAATGCTAAACGCCAAGAATAATGAACGAGAGGCGCATATTGTTGCCGCGGCTGGTAAAAAAGGAGCCGTAACGCTGGCCACCAACATTGCCGGACGTGGGACGGACATTGTGCTGGAAGAGTCAGTCAAGAAACTGGGGGGATTGTTTGTCCTTGGTTCAGAGCGTCACGAATCTAGGCGAATCGATAATCAGCTTAGGGGTAGATCTGGTCGCCAGGGTGACCCGGGAGCCAGCCAATTTTTTGTTAGTTGCGAGGACGATTTAATGAGAATATTTGGCGGCGAGAGAATCGCGGCGGTCATGGATAGACTGACGGACGATGAAGATACTCCTATTGAAAATAGATTTATATCGAAAAGTTTAGAAGGCGCACAAAAGAAAGTTGAAGGATTCCACTTTGATCAACGTAAAAATGTTGTTCAGTATGACGACGTGATGAACCGACATCGTAAGGCTACATACACAATGCGTCGAGAAATTTTAAAGCAACCCGACATAAGCGCCAGAATAAAGGCTATGATTAATGATCAAGTTAATGCTTTGGCACATTCACCAAGTGCAACCCAGGCGGGTTTTGAGGACGTATTACGCGAGACTTTCCCGTTTGACGAGCCTACACTAGATGCCTTGTTTGATACCGATATCAATAAATTTCCGGTAGTTCTCAAACAAAAAGCTCTGGAATTATATGAAGGTCGGGAGACAGTATTCACATCCGAAATAATGCGGAAGGTAGAACGTGATATCTACCTGCAGGCATTAGATAACTTGTGGATGCAGCACCTAGAAGAAATGGACCACTTAAGAAATGGAATTGGTTGGATAAGTGTCGGTCAGAGAGACCCGTTAGTTGAATATCGACGCCAAGCACAGGCGTTATTTGAAGAGATGCAAGTAGAGCTGAGAACAGAAGTTCTTCGGGCATTATATACTGCCCACCCAGTCAGTCAGGATTTGTTGGACGTTCCAACAGAGACAGAGTTAACTAGGGCTGCGAGAAACTCTATTAGTAACGCCGACAAGATTCTGGAAGCGGAAGAATTCAAGCAATCAGACTTTGCCGCGGCAAAACCCACTCTGCAAACGCCAGAGTCAGCTTCCGAGTCAGTAAAACAAACGCGAAATATTACGAAGAAAAAAACAACCAAAGCTAAATCCAGAAAAGCCGAGCGAAAACGACGCGCTAAAGGTCGAAAACGCTAAGGGCCTCTGTTGAAATGAAGCACCAAGTTACCGAAGTAAAATTAAAAAATGGCGCAAAAGGACTGTTCGTAAATATTCCTGACGCGAGCGTAATGTCCTGTGAAATTAACTTTCGGGCAGGGGAGTATCTTTTAAAACGAGAAAAGTGGGAAACGGCACATCTTTTAGAGCATCTGATTTTTAACGCTAATCAAAGGTTTCCCCACGCTCGTGATTTTCAGGCAGAACTAGAAAAAAACGGTGCCTACTATAATGCATCAACGGGTGCCTACGACATTACTTACGAAGTCGAGTGCGCTGACTTCGAGTGGCAGAGGGTACTAGACCTGTATATTTTCGCAATAACCAAGCCATTATTTTTAGAAGAGGAGTTTCAGGCAGAATTTGGAAATGTTTCCGAAGAACTAACTGCTAGGTCAAACAACCACTTCCGACACCTCGGTTTGGCGTTGCGTGAAAAATATGGCTTGTGTGCGATGACTGACCAAGAGCGAGTAAAAGTCATGAAGAATGTAACATTGGACGATGTTCGTGCTCATTACGAGAAAACCCACACTACCGATAATATACGCTTTGTAGTAGCGGGCAAGTTACCAAAAAGCAGGCAGGATACGGTGGTTAAAATGTTAGAATCTATTGCTTTACCTACAAAGTCGGGTCGAGTCCCATTGCCAGTAGAGCACCCCAAAAGTCTCGCTACTCCGATGTATATCGAAAACAAATCGGTTGATAATCTTTATTTTTGCATCGACACTTTTATGAAATCATGGATGGAGAATGGAGAGACTGACGCTCTAGCGCTAGCCAACAATATGCTAACAGGAACATTGCATTCAAGAATTTATGGGGCCGCCCGTGAACAGGGATTAGTCTATAGTATGAGTTCGTCATACGCTCGTTGGAACGGAGGTAGCAATTGGTGGTTTGCCGCACAAGTGTTGCCTCAGAACACTGCTAAACTTTTTGACATAATTACTCGTGAAATATTATTTTTACGGAGCGGAAAGATTAGTGATGAAGACATAGAAAGTGCCAAACAGTACGCGCTAGGTCGCTATCAGCGTAGTGCTCAGACGGTGGGAGGAACTGCATCCGGTTACAGTACGCGGTATTTTTTTGACGAATTTATAGAGGATTACTACGAGGTTCCGAACAGAATCGAACGAGTTACAAAAGACAAAATGATTAAAGTGGCCAATAGCCTATTTGATGAAAAAGTCGGCGGACTGGGAGTACTGGGGAGTTGCAGTGAAAAATTTGTGATCGAGTTAGAAAACCACTTAAAACCTTTGTGGCGTTAGTGACAAATTAAAAGTTGATTAAACAACTAACACCAAAAAGGCGAGTCTATAGGTGTGGACTCGCATAGGTTTACAAAACCATAAGCGTGGGAGTAAACTTAGCCTAACATATAAATATAAGGAGAATTAACCTATGGACGAACAACAAACAGGGGCTAGCCCGGTACCAGGGTCAGGTTCTACCCCCCCAACCGATAATAGTAATGCTATGAACACGGAAACTGCCAATAACCCCGTCTCGACGCAACTAGGAAATCCATCACCAGAAGGCTCAATGCCAACCGAAAGTGTTGTGCAACCTCCCGTAAATAATGCCCCGGTTGCAGGCCAAGTGATGCCAGAAACATTGGCTAAACCACCTCAGAAAAAAATTTTTCTAGTTTTGGTCGGGGGAGTAGTTCTGCTTCTTGCGTTAGCTGTTCTTGTGCTAGCTATTCTCTAGAGATTCTAATCAACTGCTATAATGCATATTAATATATGCAAGAGCTTCAAAAACAACTAAAAAATCTGCAGAAACAGATAGATTCTGCAGTTGACGCTATTGGCTTGAGCGGGCTAGTAAAAGAGTACGAAAAATTGCAAAAAACAATTCAGTCGCCCGACTTTTGGAATAATTCCAATGATCCTAAAGATACAATGAAACGTACGTCCGATCTAGAAAAACGCATAGAGCTTTGGAAAAACATAGAAACTGCCTGTGACGAGCTTCTCGAGCTGGTTGCTTTTGGTGATGCGAGCATGGAAGACGATCTACAAAAACAGTACTTGCAGCTAAAAAAAGACTTCGAGGTTCATAAAACAGAGCTACAGTTTTCCGGAGCTTATGATGATAATAATGTAATTATGGATATTTATGCCGGTGCCGGTGGGACTGATGCTCAGGATTGGGCTTCTATGTTACTGAGAATGTACACTCGTTGGGCAGAAGCACACGGTTTTGATGTCAAGCTAATCACCACAACTCCAGGGGAAGAAGCCGGGATAAAAAGCGCCACCGTTGAGATTGATGGGCCATTCGCATTTGGTCTGCTTCAAGGAGAGCATGGCGTCCATCGGCTAGTCCGTCTTAGTCCGTATAATGCTGACAGTCTTAGGCAAACTAGTTTTGCAAAAGTGGCTATAATGCCAAAGATCGACGAGCCCGAAGCAGTAGTTTTGGATGAAAAAAACTTGAAAATAGATGTCTATCGAGCCGGAGGACATGGCGGTCAGTCTGTTAACACCACAGATTCAGCCGTTCGGGTGACACATATTCCAACAGGGATTACAGTATCAATTCAAAATGAACGGTCACAGCTTCAGAACAAAGAAACTGCTCTAACAATTCTTAGATCCCGGCTGGTTCAAATGACAATTGAACAACATCAAGAAAAAATCGACGAGTTAAAGGGACCAAACCAGTCTGCGGAGTGGGGCAACCAGATTCGGTCTTACGTCATGCACCCTTATAAACAGGTAAAGGATTTGCGAACTAAACAAGAGTCAACTGATATACAAAAAGTGCTAGACGGTGACCTGGATCTGTTCATTAACGCCTATCTAGAGTCTAATATTGGTAAAAACTAACAGCAAGATTAACGTTGGGAAACTCATAATTACAGCCCTTCTTTATTAAAATGCTTTTGTTATAATAGTAACCTGATGATTCTGCTTGACCGGGTAACAAAAATTTATAACAAGACTAATGTGGCTTTGGACCGCGTTTCTTTACACGTTGAACCTAAAGAGTTCGTGGTAATCGTAGGGGCGAGTGGGGCTGGAAAATCTACATTTCTAAAGTTACTGACCCGCGAAGAACGTCCAAATAGCGGAAAAATTGTCGTAGGTGGAATCGATTATGAGCATCTGAAGGATAAGAAAATTCCGTTAATTCGTCGCAAAATCGGCGTGGTATTTCAGGATTTTAAATTATTACCAAACAAGACAGTTTTCGAAAATGTAGCTTTTGCACTAGAAATTGTCGGCGCAAGTAATAATGAAATAAAGCATACCGTACCAAGGGTCCTGGCAATAGTCGGTTTAAAAGACAAAGAGAAGCAGTATCCAAGACAATTATCTGGGGGCGAAAGGCAAAGAGTCGCAATAGCTAGGGCAATTGCTAGGCAACCTAAAATACTAATCGCAGACGAACCAACGGGAAATCTAGATCTAAAAAACGCCTGGGATGTAATAAAGGTTTTGGAAAAAATTAATAAATATGGGACGACTGTTTTATTGACTACCCATAACCAAGAAATTGTTAATAAGCTGAAAAGACGAGTCATAACTATTGACGGCGGAAAAATAGTTAGCGATAAAGCACAGGGAAGGTATTCGAGCGGAGTATGAGGCGACAATTTATTACATTTGAAAGGATAGTAAAAACAGGTCTTGTTAACTTTTTCCGAAATGCTTGGTTGGCTGTTGCCGCCATAGCCGTGATGGTTATCACACTTAGTATTGTTCTGTTTTCAGTTATAGCCAACGCAACTTTTGCTAATACCATTACCCAAATAACTGACAAAATCGATATATCAGTATATTTGAAAGACGCTGTCACCACTGAGCAGAAAGACAAACTTATTAGCGACTTAAAATCTCTTGATACAGTGAAAGTTGTTGAATATGACACCAAAGAAGACGCGCTTAACCGCTATAAAGAACAAAACAAGGATAACCTGAAACTTTTACTCGCCATATCGCAAACCGACAACCCGTTACCGGCTGGTTTGAGAATAAAGCCGACGAATCCGGATAATATTGAGCCGATTAGACAGTTTTTGGAAAAACCAGAAGTTAAAGAACTTCAGGCCGATCAAACTTCTTACTCTGGAGACAGAAAAGAGGCAATTGATAAAATCGGTAGCGCTACAACATTCATACGACGCGCTGGGATAGTGGGCGTGGTGGTATTTGCAATGATATCTATGCTAATAATTTTCAACACTATTCGGATGGCAATATTTAACAGACGTGACGAGCTGACGATAATGAGGCTATTGGGAGCCAGTACCTGGTACATAAGAGGCCCATTCGTTGTTGAGACAGTTTTTTATGGAGTCGTGTCGGCAATAATTTCAGTGGTTCTTTGCAGCATAGTATTCTCTATACAAAGCAATGCATTTAACGCCAGCACACTGGGTTTGCTTGATATTCAGTATGCCAGTGACTATTTCGCGAAACATTTTTGGCTGATACTTGCTATACAGCTTACGCTTGGTATACTAATTGGTGCCGTATCATCCATGATAGCGACCAGGCGGTACCTAAAATTCAAAAGCACAAAATAATACACAGTCATTGATTAATTAACAGGGGGTATGCTATACTGCTAGAGCTTATTAAAAGTCGTTTTAAATCGACGAACAATATGAAACAAAAACAGTTAAAAAACGACCAACCAAGACTAAAGAAACGATATTTAGTAACTGCCATAATTTCTGCATTTATATTCGTGGGAGGGGTTGGTTTTACGCCGGTTTTCGCTAGTATTCAGGATCAGATTAACCAATTACAGCGTGAAAATGCCAAAAACCAGCAAAAAGTTGAGAATTTAGAAGATCAAGCTGTCAGTTACGAAGATGCGATAAACAAACTCGAGGCAAAGATTAGTCAATTGCAAGGGAAGATAAATGCTAACGAGGCTGAGCAAGCGAGATTGGCCAGGGAAATAAAAAAGGCCGAACAAGAACTAGAAAAACAGCAGGACCTGTTAGGCCAGAATATTAGGGCAATGTATCTCGAAGGGGATATTTCTACCCTAGAGATGTTAGCCTCTAGCAACGACTTGAGCGAGTTTGTAGACAAAGAACAATACAGAACATCCGTGCAAGACAAAATAACATCGACCCTAGATACTATTTATAAGTTAAAGCATCAACTTGGGGATCAAAAAGAACAAGTAGAAACGCTTCTAGCTGATCAAAAAGCCCAACAGTCGCAGCTGACATCCAGCCGTAGCGAACAGAGAAGTCTTCTGTCACTCAACCAAAACCAAAGAGAAAACTACAACCAAAAAACCAGGAACAATCAAGAGAAGATAGATAAACTGATTGCTTCTCAGAGGGTTGCTAACTTTAACCCAGATGGCGGTTATTATTTCTTGCGTTTTCCGGGTACGGTAAAAAGTTTTAGCCCAGGTAGCTACCCGTACAAGAACGCAGGTTTTGGTATGAGTCCAGGGCCTGGGTGTGTTGATAATGACGGGCCAGACCCTTGGGGCTACTGCACAAGGCAGTGTGTATCTTACGCTGCATGGGCAGTGGCAGCATCAGGACGATCTGCTCCATCATATTACGGCAATGCCAGAGACTGGGTCGGGGCAGCGGCAGCCCGTGGCATACCAATTTACCGAACACCGATGCCAGGTGATGTCGCAATCAGTACTTCTGGGTACTGGGGCCACGCAATGTATGTCCAAAGTGTCTCGGGTAATAACTTTACGACATCAGAGTACAACACTTATCTCACCGGCCAGCTCAGTTACCAAACTAGAAGTTACTAAGCTATAAATTCAGGTTACGCTAATCACCTCGCTGTTGTATACTTAGTTTTATGTCACCAAACAAAAAAAGTTCGTTTAGATTTATAGGTCGTTATTCTGTAATAGTTTTAGTCTCCGTTGCAATTTTTATGCTTGGATGGGGTCTGGGATCAGGACGAATAACAGCTGATTATATCAACAAACTCCAAAGTGAGAACGCCACGCTCCCCAAAAATCTGGACTATAGCAGTGTCGAACAAGTTTACGATGAAATAAAACAAAACTATGATGGCAAATTAACAACCGATACTTTATTGAACGGTATCAAGCACGGACTGTCCGAGTCCACAGGTGACCCATATACAGAGTATCTAAACGCGAAAGAAACAAAAGATTTTGATGACAGCCTGAACGGTACTTTTAGCGGTATTGGCGCAGAACTTGGGAAAGATGCAGGCAGCATAGTTGTCGTGTCCCCAATAGCGGGATACCCAGCTCAAAAAGCAGGTCTCAAATCAAAAGATGTTATTGTGTCGATTGATGACAAGCCTGCGTCAGGTATGACTATTAGCCAGGCTGTAGATTCTATCAGAGGACCATCAGGTTCTACCGTTAAGTTGCAGATAGCCAGAGATGGTAAAGAGCTTAATTTTGAAATTGTTAGAGAAACTATAAAAATACCCAGTGTAGAATCCAAAATTATAAACGGCAATATCGGATACATGAAAATAACAACCTTTAGTGAAGAAACTGCTGACTTGGCAGAAAAATCTGCCCAAGAATTTAAAAATAAAGGGGTCAAGGGCGTAATTATTGATGTTAGGGGTAATCCAGGTGGGCTACTAAACAGCGCGGTGAGCTTGGGCCAGCTCTGGATTAGCGAAGGGAAAGTCATTTTGACCGAGCGACGTGGCGGGGAAGTAATAAAAACACACACATCTGATACTAGCGACCCAATTTTGAAAGGCATACCAACAGTGGTACTGATTGACGGCGGTAGCGCCAGCGCTAGTGAGATATTGGCTGGAGCACTAAAAGACAATAAAGCAGCAACTCTTATGGGCGAGAAGTCGTACGGCAAAGGAAGTGTCCAAAATTTAATACAAATTCCTAGCGGAGGTGTGCTAAAAGTTACGATTGCCCGTTGGTATACCCCTGCTGGCCGAAATATAGACAAACAAGGCATAGTTCCTGACAAAAAGATAAAATTTACGGATGAAGACATAAAGAACAAACAAGATCCGCAAAAAGATGCTGCTGTGAGATTGTTGCTAGGTAATTAATATTGCGCAAACGACATGTTTCTTGGTAGTATATAATCTGTAAACGAGAGGGCAGGCGAACGGCATGGCGCTAAAAAAGCGGCAGACTAAATATATTTTTGTTACAGGCGGAGTGCTATCAGGACTCGGCAAAGGTATAACAGCCGCCTCAATTGGTACGATTCTTAAAGCTCGTGGCTTGAGCGTAAATATACAGAAACTTGATCCATACCTTAATGTAGACGCTGGCACTCTAAACCCTGCAGAACACGGTGAATGTTTTGTCACAAAAGATGGTGCCGAAACCGACCTCGACCTAGGCCATTACGAGCGATTCTTAGATGTTGAACTGACACAAAGCAGCTCGGTAATGAGCGGTAGGGTATTAAGAAAATTGATCAATGATGAAAGAGACGGTAAATTCCTAGGTAAGACAGTACAGGTTGTGCCACATTTTACAAATGCTATACAAGAATACGTAGCAAAAGCGGCTGAAGGTTTCGACGTTCATATTGTAGAGATTGGTGGAACTGTTGGCGACTATGAAAGCCCGGCATTTTTTGAGGCTATCAGGGAATATGGTATGCGTGTGGGGCGAGAAAACTGTATGAACGTACAGGTAGTTTACTTGCCGTACCTTTCTACTAGTAAAGAAATAAAGACAAAACCTGCACAGAACGCAACCAGGGATCTACGCAGTATGGGTATTGTGCCGGATTTGCTAGTAGCTCGCTCGGAGGCTATACCAGGGCAAAAGAATATAAAAAGCAAGCTGAGTGCTTTCTGTGGTGTTCCAGAGGCTGGTATCGCGGTTTTGCCTAATGCAAGAACGGTTTATCAGGTGCCACTAACGCTCGAGAAACAAAAGATAGGCGATTACATTGTCAACAGATTAGGTTTGCATGCTAGACGCCCAAATCTAAAAGAGTGGGAATCTATGGTCGGTACGATAGTTGCAAAGCCAAGCAAAACTGTTCGAGTCGGTATCATAGCGAAGTATCTCGACAACGAAGACACGTATATATGTGTTATGGAGGCTCTGAAGAGTGCTTGTTGGCACAATAATGTTGGACTGGAGTACGTATGGGTTGATGCCGAGGCGCTGGAAAATAACCCGGCGCTTGCTTCAAAACTACTCAAGAAAGTAGATGGCATTGTAGTGCCCGGTGGATTTGGTGAACGGGGAGTAGAGGGCAAGGTTATCGCTGCTCAGTATTCTCTGAAAAATAAAAAACCATACCTGGGTCTATGTTTGGGTCTTCAAGTTGGTGTTATAGCGGCCGCCAGGAATGCCGGACTAACAGATGCCAATTCGCTAGAGTTTGATGCTACAACGAGTAATCCAGTTATCCATACTATGGCTGACCAAAAAGGAAAAGAGGAAACTGGCGGCACTATGCGGCTCGGCAATTATGCTTGCAAGCTCAAAAAAGGTAGTTTATCGGCCAAATTATATGGTAAAAAAGAAGTTCAAGAACGCCACCGTCATCGTTATGAATGCAATAATGAATATGTTGATAGATACCAGGATTGGGGTATCCAGGTCAGCGGACAGTCTCCAGATGGCAATCTCGTAGAGATGATAGAGGCCACAAACCATCCATTTTTTGTAGCTAGTCAATTCCATCCAGAATTTAACTCACGTCCGAACCGTCCACAGGCAATGTTCGAATGTTTCATCCGCAGTCTGCTCGCTTGATAGTCAGGATGCGAGTCTGGATCGTTCTTGACGTGGTCCATCTGTGAGTCTTCAAAAAAGCTCGATTCTTGGTTTGCAAAAATAGCGTAATTATATTACCATGAGCAGTATATGAGTTCACAAAAAAAGATACTTTTAGTCGAAGATGACGATGGTTTAGCGAATGTTTATAAAATGCGTCTTGAGACGGAAGGGTTTGCCGTCAAACGCGTACCCAACGGTGAAGATGCCCTGGCTTCTGCCATAGAGTATAAGCCCGACCTAATTGTTTTGGACGTAATGATGCCTAAAGTTAGCGGATTTGATGTTCTGGACATAATCAGAAACACCCCTGAAACAGCTAATTTAAAAGTCGTAATGCTAACGGCTCTATCGCAGGATTCTGATAAAGAAAAAGCTGAAAAACTCGGTGCAGACGACTACCTAGTCAAATCACAAGTAGTAATAGCCGACGTAGTTGAACGCATCAAACACCACCTCGGCGTAGCGTAGAGAAATTTATAATGATAATAGTACTCAGAGTTTGTGCTCAGCGACTTTGATGCGAATTTATTTTGTTAAAAGACGTACTGACAAATCTAATATTTATTCGACGGTGACTTCGGTTCGGGGTGCAGTTTTGCCGGTGAATAGTTTGAAACGACGCGTCTTGTATTGTACGATTCCGTCTTTTTTTGCGTGGATTGTGAAGTTCCTAGAAATAAAAGTACCTTTGCCTGGTCGCTTGTTCATGCCAACTTGACGGACGATGACTTGTCCAGTCTTAACTTTTTCGCCACCAAATAGTTTTACACCCAGGCGTTGGCCTTGGGAATCTCGGTTGTTTTTACTAGTACCGCCTGCTTTGACGTGTGACATTCGTTTCTCCTTCAGAGCGCATTACTTCGTTAAAAGCTGTGCTTGCTCCTGGCGACGTACCGCTCGTACGTCTTACTCCGTTGCTCGCTTTTGTCTCGTACTGCATCTCTGAAGCAGGAAACTCTAGCGCGGATTATTTTCTTATTAATGTGACTAGTTCGCGACCAACTATTTGGCCTTCGCGGTGATATATTAGATCTTTATTATCCGCATGCACAAAACTTATACGAGTATACCCCAATTCCTCGAGAGAATCAAGCGTTTTCAGGTGAATAAAGCCTTGTTTTGTTTTCCAGGCCGGCACGGCGATAGTCATACGAAATCCTGATTTTGTTTGTGAAGCAACATTTTCTAGAAATTTCTTATGAATCATATGTACATCCTGCATTACTTTTTCTAATGTTTTTGTATCAGGTTCGTGAGTGAAGGGGCGCCCCAAATATGTTTCACAGGCGATTGCACCAAATTCTTCAGTCCAATGAAAATTTGTTGCATCACCGACTGTGACAGTGCCTTTTTTATCCGGGTTGTTTGTATATTGTTGCAACCATTCAATATTTTCCTGAGCATATTCCACCATTCGAGGCTCAATATCAGTACCCAGACTGGCGTAACCCATAATCTGCGCTTCTTGCAAAATAACACCGGTCCCGCAAAACGGATCCAGTATGCTAGAGTTTTCGGGTGGTTTCGCTAGATTGATTATTATCTGGGCTAGCTTTGGAGGCAGCATGCCTACAACTGAATCGCGTTTTGGTCGTTTTTGGTCGCGAGCGGCGTATGCTTCAATGTCTTGCTCTTGTTTTGTTTGGCCCATTAAAAGTTTATTCCCAGACTTTACAAACACCAGCTCCCAGCCGTTCGGTGACGTCAACTTGTTATGAATTATCTGGGCGCTATTTAAAGCAGAATCATTGTTTGGTATTAGTCGAATCGAGCGACCAGTCGTTGTTTTGACTGATTTTTTGATACTGAGGCCGGTCGCGAGCAGTTGTTTCGGACCAATACTAAGACCGTACACGCTAAGCCCCAGAGTGAACTTGCCCTCGGGCACATTAGCTAAATGCTCCGGGACAGTTTTCTCTAGGAATAATTGAACTTTTCGCCAATCAGTTTCTGGAAACTCGTAAATTAGTTTTGCAATTTTAACTGTGCCGCCTAATCTAGGAAAGGGTATAGATTCAGGATCGACGTCCAGTAGGGCAACATCTGGGCTGGCCATATGAATAACATCTGACCCTAGCAAGCTCTCTAGCTCTGCTAATCCCAGCGACGGCTGGCGCCCAAGTATGCATATCGTTTTACTCATCAACCTTAGAGTATATAGGACTCGGTCAATAATGGGGACGATGCAAAGTCATCTATATCGATATTTTGCAGTATAATAACAATTATACGTCTTATGGCTAAAGAAAAACAACGATCAATTCCCTGGAAAGTAATTATAAACATAGTTACTCTCTTGGCGTTGGCTTTGCTCATCTACGGAGTTCGTGACCAGATATTGGATACAATGCAAAATCTAAAAAATCTGGATACTTGGGCATTGCTTCTTATGATACCGGCACAAATCCTGAACTATCATTCGATAGCTGAAATGTATCAATCACTACTGAGAATAATGCAGCAGCAAGTGAGATATGGAAAGTTATTGATGGTTACCCTAGAGCTGAATTTTGTTAACAATGTTTTTCCTAGTGGTGGCGTAACAGGCTTGTCCTATTTTGGAGTGCGCATGAAAACCTTCGGTGTAAGCCC
This sequence comes from uncultured Candidatus Saccharibacteria bacterium, assembly GCA_964494845.1. GTDB lineage: Bacteria > Patescibacteriota > Saccharimonadia > Saccharimonadales > JAGQNJ01 > CAYRSA01. The sequence goes on from CAZBSC010000001.1 coordinate 59,600, forward strand.
TGGCAAATCAACACTGGTTCAAATGCTTCGCTACATTTTACTTTTTGTGTCCTTCCAAATACTGCTATTTGTTGGCCTGATTATTCTGGCTATAGGTGGTGATGCTAGTAATATGGCGATTTTGATAGCTGGCTCACTAGCCACATTGCTGCTGGTGGGTACGCTCGGCGCGATGTTTATTGTAGGCAGCGAAAGACGAATCAACGGATTCTTTACATATCTGACTAGGTTTATTAACAGACTTATTCATATATTCCGTCCCAATCATCCAGAGACAATTAATATAATAAAAGTCAGAGAAATTTTTACAGAGTTGCATGAAAATTACATGGTCATGAAGGATAATCCTCACATGCTTCGTGGTCCTTTGGTGCATGCTCTGATGGCAAATGTTGCTGAAATTCTTACTATTTATGTTGTGTACATCGCCTTTGGGCAGTGGGTTAATCCTGGGGCAATTATTCTTGCTTACGCTATCGCTAATTTTGCTGGTTTGGTTTCGGTACTTCCTGGCGGCATAGGTATATATGAAGCTCTAATGACGGCTGTTTTACAGTCTGCTGGGGTTCCGGTTGGGGTTAGCATACCCATAACTATTACTTATCGAATTCTTAATATGGGATTACAATTGCCTCCAGGATATTACTTTTATCATCGTGCGCTTCGTCATCAAGAAAACCAGACATGACCCAAAATATTTTGTATTCTGTTACGGATTTTGTAGCAGTTTTTAACCAAACCATTAACTATGCCTATCCAGTGGTAACTATTGAGGGCGAACTGAGCAATTTTCGAGTCAGCAAAAATAGGTGGGTCTATTTCGACCTAAAAGACGAGTTTTCGAGTGTTAAATTCTTCGGGACTATATACCAATTACCAGGGCCACTTACGGACGGAATGTTGCTGAGGGTCACCGGATCGCCACAACTGCATCCTCAATTTGGCTTTAGTATAAATGTCCAGTTAATTAGACTTGCTGGGGAGGGGACAATAAAAAAAGCCAGCAAATTATTAGAGGCAAAGCTACAAAGAGAAGGCTTGTTTGATATTAGTAGAAAACGAACCATTCCGTATCCGCCCAGTAACATAGGCTTGATTGCTTCGGCAGAGTCTGCAGCATTTAGCGACTTCACTAAAATACTAAATGCTCGATGGGCGGGTGTAGAAATATTGCATTACGATGTTCAGGTTCAGGGGGACGATGCTCCAAAACAGATTGTGTCGGCACTAGCACATTTCAACCAGCTGTCGAATCCGCCAGAAGTGTTAGTCATAACTAGGGGTGGCGGTAGTCTGGATGACTTGCAGGCATTTAGTACCGAACAAGTCGCTAGGGCCATCGCCGGTAGTAGAGCGCCAACTTTGGTGGCAATCGGGCACGAACGTGACATCAGTCTAGCCGAAAAAGTTGCGGACGTTCATGCGAGCACGCCGAGCAATGCTGCGGAGCTATTAGTACCAGACAAGAAAGACGTGATTAGTCACGTGGGGGAACAGGCTGTTATGGCTGAAAGATTAGTTAAGTCGATTATTAATAATACTAGGCATGAAATAGACAGGGTACTTGAAATGATGGCTCATAAAATCGAGAACAAGGTTGAAAATAGTAAGCTTTTCCTAAAATCCAGTCAAGAACTACTCGATAGTCTCAATCCTAAAAACGTTCTCAAGAGAGGTTATTCTGTGGTTAGAAAAAATAAAGTAGTCGTTAAGTCAAAAACCACCGTAATGGCTGGCGATCAAGTGATAATAGAATTTTATGATGGGACAACGAAAGCAGAGGTACAATAGAGATATGGTTAACAAAAAATCTTATAAAGAACTTCAGGAAGAACTAAACACGATAATCTCTGAGTTACAGAGTGAAGAAATCGATATAGACGAAGCGGTGATCAAGTTCGAACAGGCTACGAAAATAACAAAACAGATAAAACAATACCTAGATACTGCTGAAAATACCCTAAAGAGAGTGAATAAATAGTTATTTAGGCCAAAATATGCTTGATATTATCTGGAATATAACCCTGTTAGTATGTGCGATCGTTTTTATTGCATTTACTTTTGTTGTGGCTTACGGAGCACCTTATTTACCGACTTTGAGCACCAAAGTTCCTTTGGCTTTAAAAATGCTAAATCTAAAAAAAGGCCAAACTCTGCTAGAGCTAGGCAGTGGTGATGGCCGGTTGTTGCGTGCTGCAGCGAGCCAGGGTCTAAATGCAGTTGGATACGAACTCAACCCGCTATTAGTGATTTATTCAAAGTTGATTACATTCAAGTATCGCAAACATGTCAGAATAATATGGGGCAACTACTGGAAGGCTGAATGGCCGAAAACGGACGGCATTTTTGTATTTTTATTGCAGCCGTATATGGAAAAACTGGATAAAAAAATTACCCAGTCAAAACAAAAAAACATTTCTTTGGTCAGCTTCGCGTTTACGATCAATAGCAAGAAACCAGTCAAGCAAAAAGCGGGCCTGTATCTTTATAAGTACTAAAATACTTATTAAC
>CAZBSC010000002.1:0-54145 GCA_964494845.1 uncultured Candidatus Saccharibacteria bacterium
ACAATAATCCTTAAACTCTAGTTTAACACCGCTATAGCTTTTGCGGTAGGCTATCCGCTAGCCACAATAAATTCTGTCAATAAAAACCTTTCAGAACGAAGCAAAATGCTAGTGCTTGCAAGCATGCCAAAATCTTATACACTAAGAACAATAATTTGAACAGAGGTGTTTATATATCATGGCGGTTGATTCAGCAGAAATAATGAACCCAGACGAAGTCGCAGCAGTAGACTTTGCCCGCCAAATGTACGGTGGTCTAGCAAAAGAAGTAGCCGCAGATATATCCGGACAACTCCCTGACGAACTAGGCAGACAAATGCTAGAAGGTTTTGGGCATCTTATAGACGCAGTGCAGGACCCAGTTGGTAAACACCAACTTTACGAAGTGCTAGGGGAAATGAGAAAATTAGTCTCATCAGCTTCAGGCATAGAAGTAATTGAAGCCACTGCTGTTTCTCAACCGACAACAAGCTCTCGCGACCATCAAGTTGGTGGCGGAGAAGATGCGGGAGTAGATGACTCAACTTGGCTTGCTGATGTTCTGGTTCGCGACGCAATCGACGCCACATCTAGTAATGGGGCAGATACAAAAGATAGCCAAGGAGCTTTAGTGGAATTTGGGCCTCCGGCGCCAGACCCAACCGATCTTGATAGTGGTACAACCCCGGAGCGTCCTCTAGAAGAACTAACACTAGATGAACTTTACGAGCTTTTACCAGAGAGTGACCCTGGCTTGGCCTCGCTATCTCATATGGTTCGGGGGACCCAGAAAAGATTACTAGAAAAGATTTTTGGAAAAGATAAAGAAGGTTTAATAAAAAGGCTGCCACTCGCCAGCAGGCAGTGGCTAATGGGCGAATTGATGAGTAGGTATGAAAAGATGCCTGTTGCACGGGCTACAGCCGAAGGCAAAAAGACACGAGTTAGGCACATGAAGTTGCTATTCGAAGGGCTCAACGCAGAGGAAATCGCAGCATTGCCAGGCGAAGAGGAAAGGGCATTTAACATCACCGGCACACTAAATACAGTCACCAAAAGCTTCCATTATTCTAATAGGCTTGAGGCGGTGGAACTTGATTTAGAACATGAGCTAAGAGCTGCGGTGATAATGGCCATACGCTCAGAAACACAAAACGATGATGCCGGCTCCGTGAAACCAGCCGACGATGTTGGTGACTTGCCCGGCAAAGATGCTGGTGGTGAGCTTGGTGGAGAAAAGTTACCCAAGACACCGTTTGAACAGGCTAAGGAAAGAGTGCTGGTTGCCTTGGGCATAACTTCACGGCAGGAAGCTGAGGCCTTTGCTCAAATCTTTAAACTCGATGCTCTACAAGCGTCTGTAGGCGAAACACAAGACAGAATTAGGTCTACTCTTCAGAAAGTAATTCCTCTAGTTAATGCAAATGCAAAAGATCAAACGCAAAGTTTTTCTGAGCTAGAGCAGGCTGTAATTTGGGGCATTGTTGGCCGACCTGGATTTGCTCATCAAAAAACCCCCCCAAGAGGCGTTGAAAGTCTTAGAAAACAAAAAGAAATCACGCAGGGATTATCCAGGAATAGGGTTAAAATTGAGGAAGTATTAACTTCGGCATTGAACAAAGTTGCACATATTAGCGAACAATTAGCGTCTCAATCAATGTAAACTTATTTCATGGCACTTTCAGCTGAACCTCAAGAAATTCCTCAAGATTTCTTGGAGGTTGCCGAGCGAGCCAGCACAAGATTGCGATTGGCTGGGGAAGCAGAAGTCCTATTGGCATTTGCCGCTAGAAATACTATAGAAGTTATTGACCCGCAAGAATCCGTGGCTGAAAACCATCCACCTAGTGTAGATGAGACAACCTCCCAGTTTGGCCAACGTGCCGCGGAGTTAGTTTTACGACCTTCAGGCGAACCCGACGACACTACAGAAGTAGAGGGTATAATTCTGGAGGATCCGGTCCCGCCAAAGGATTTAATAGAAGAAATATCGAGGGATCCAATCGAGTTACTAGAAACACATACATTGTCAGATGTTTTAGATCTGAGCATTGGTCGCGCGCGATTTACCGAAAAACAGCGAAAAATTTTGGCTAGCTGGGCTGCTGGAGATAAGACTCAAGCTGAGATAGGTGCTGAAGTCGGTGCTCATGGGAGCTATATAACTAAAACAATTAATGCAGCCTCGGTGAAGCTCAAAAGTGCGTTCAGAGAGGAAGATGGGCCGTCGATCGAAGCACTTTTTGAAGCTAAAAAAGCAGCAAAGCGACCAATAGCCAGACCACGGAATAAACCATCTATTGGCAACACGCAGCCCATGGAAGACATCCCTCAAGAAGACATGAGGAGCCTAAAAAAATATCTGGCAAGAAAAGGATATAGTGGCGATGATGACGTGAGCCAATATCTCGCCGAAATAGGACGATACCCATTATTGAATGGGCGAGATGAAGAAGTTGAACTCGCCAAAATTATCGAAGCAGGGGTGGCCGCCCGTGAACGTCTCGATTCGCCACCTGATAAATATACTCAAGAACAGCAAATCGCCGATCGTCGTTTGGTACGAAAAGGTGATGATGCAAAGAGAAGATTCATAGAGTCGAATCTGAAGCTTGTAGTATCTATAGCAAAACGCTACCCAACATCAACATCATTAGATCTTTTAGATTTTATCCAAGAAGGAAATATTGGTATGGAACACGCAGTTGATAAGTTTGATTGGCGACAGGGATTCAAATTTTCTACTTATGCTACCTATTGGATTCGCCAAGCTATTGGTCGAGCTCTCGATCAACAGGGCAATACAATACGTGTGCGTGGGGATAACGCAGGAATAGTACGCAGGCTAAGAAGGTTAAGTGCTGAAGGTTCCTCAGACGAGGAAATTCTTGAAGAAATGAATATTTCAGAAGAAGAACTTGCCGAAATGCGTGGCTGGGCTAGCGTTTCAACTTCATTGGATAGAAAAATAAGTGATGATGCCGACTCTATTGAAATTGGTGATTTGATTGGTGACAGCAATTCCGGTTCAGGTTTTGCAGAATTTGAAGAAGTAATGATACTCGATGAGCTCTTTGATGCTCTAGAAAGTTTATTGGACTCTCGGGGCCTATATACGGTTAAGGCATATGCAGGGTTAATAACAGGTAGAAAAATGTCATTTCGAGAGATTGGAGAACACGATGGTGTAACCCCAGAGGCGGCAAGGAGATTCCATAAAAAGACTATTGAAGCTTTAAAAAGGGATGCTAAATACGGAGGCAAAATGGCTAAATTTGTCGGTTTACTTAGTGGAAGCGGAGATTAGTCATAACTCCGGAGTCTACTGACGTGTAGTTAAAGATTTAGCGTATACTGTTAGGGATGGTTGAGGAGTCAAAGACTGACCGAAAACGGCTGGTGGTGATAGACGGTAAGAGTGTTTTTTATCGCGGTTATTACGCCATGCCAAATCTGAGTACAAAAGATGGTACGCCCACTGGTGGTGTTCTAGGCTTTGCAACAATGGCCCTAGAGGTAATTCGAAAATTAAAGCCCGATTATGTATGTGTCGCTTGGGACAAATCCGGTACAAATATCCGAAAACGTTTAGAGCTATACCCTGCCTACAAAGCTGGGCGAAAACCTGCACCGCCAGATTTCAAACAACAGATTCCAGTTTTGCACGATTTGCTCGAGGCGTTCGGTTGGCCATTATACGAACTGGACGATTATGAAGCTGACGACATTATGGGCACACTCGCTGTCCAAGCCAGAGAAAAGGGAATTGATACGGCATTAGTAACAAGTGACCTGGATTTGTTGCAGGTGATAAATGGGAATGTTCACGTGTACGCACTGAAAAAAGGGCTTTCAAATATCGAGCTATTTCATCCAGAAAGTTTCAAAGAAAAATATGGTATTGATGTTCATCAATTTTTGGACCTAAAGAGCATTAAGGGCGACAGCTCTGACAACATTCCTGGGGTGCCGGGAATCGGCGAAAAAGGCGCCGTTACTTTGCTACAAGAATACAAAACTCTCGATGGAGTTTACGAGAACCTATGGAAAATCAAAGATAGCCTGCGGAACAAATTAGAGGCTGGGAAACAATCCGCATATCTCAGTAAAAAACTAGCTGCGATTTGGACTGATGCACCGATTAAATTGAATCTAAAAGAAGTTGATGGCAGCAAGTGTGATCCAGTTGCGCTGAGGGCGAAGCTAGAAGAGTTAGAGTTTCGTAACCTAGCCAGACAATTGCCAGAAATAATGCAAGTGCCAGGGGAAGTTGAAAAAAGAGAGTCTGAAAAATTGACTGTTGGCACCAACCTGCACATTGCAGATTTAAAGGATTTGGACAAATTAACTTTGTCAAAAACTAAGACTTTAGTTATTCATAGTATCAGTGAGAAGCCACATGGCCAGGACCCTCTAACATTGGCAATCTCGCCAGATCCAAAAAATACAATTACCTTTGATTTGGTGTCACTTGAGCATCCGCAAATAACTGAAAAACTAAAAAGTTATATCGAAAATGCGAGTCTTGTCGGCTACGATCTCAAATCAACCTTGCAAGTACTTTACGGTTTGGATATTCACGCTGAAATTATCGAGCACGACGTTCTGATCGGCAGTTTTCTAGTAAACAGTCTACGACGGGACAATGCACTCAGCGAGCTAGCAGCCAACGATTTGAACGTACATGTCGAGGAGACTATTAATGGAAAAGATGGGGTTGGTAGTGAGGCAGAAATAACTGCAATTATACGTGGACTCCATACACAGCAAACAAAACAGTTAGCAGAACTACCAAAGGTTGAGAAAATTGCCAAGACTATTGAGTGGCCACTAACGCCAGTTTTGGCCCGGATGGAATACGCCGGAATAAAGCTGGATATCAGCCAGCTGAAAACCATGGCCGGCGAGATTGAGGACACAATTTCTGACCTTGAGCAAAAAATATATGGATTTGCCGACCAAGAGTTTAACATCGCTAGCCCTAGCCAATTAGCAGAAATTTTGTTCAATAAAATGCAGTTGCCAACCGCGGGGGTGAAAAAAGGTAAGACCGGTTATTCAACTGCAGCGGCAGAACTGGAAAAACTCAAAGGCCAGCACCCGATAATAGATTTGATCAGTCAGTACCGCGAAGTCACTAAGCTAAAAAATACTTATGTGGACACGTTGCCAATCCAAGTCGATGCCAAATCTCGTGTGCACACAACATTTGCATTAACAGTGGCGCAAACTGGACGCTTAAGCTCTAATGACCCGAACTTGCAGAACATTCCCGTCCGAACAGAACTAGGAAAACGCATCCGAAAAGCCTTTGTACCAGAAAAAGGCAATCTGTTTGTTAGCGCCGATTATTCACAGTTCGAACTACGCCTAGCCGCACATCTATCTGGTGACAAAGATATGATAGACGCGTTTAACAAGGACATCGATATCCATGTCGCTACCGCTGCGCAGATTTATGATTGTAAACCTCAGGACGTAACAAAAAACATGCGCCGTGATGCAAAAGTAGTCAACTTTGGTGTTATGTACGGCCTCAGCACGCACGGTTTAGTCGCGGCAACGGGAATGTCATATGAAAAAGCCAAAGAGTTTATTGATAAATATTTCGGCGTTCGGCCGAAGTTATTAGCCTACATAGAATCAGTAAAAGAACAGGCCAAAAAAGACGGCTATGTCGAGAATTTGTTAGGTAGACGTCGCCCATCACCGGATGTACACTCGTCTAACTTTATGGTTAGGGAAGGCGCATACCGCGCAGCTGTAAACATGCCATTTCAAGGCACGGCAGCCGACATCATAAAGCTAGCAATGGTAGAGGTAGACAAAAAACTAGATGATGACTGTTTGCAGCTGCTTCAAATTCACGACTCCATCTTGGTAGAATGCCCCAAGGCCAAAGCCGATAAAGTCGCAAAAATCCTAAAAGAAACCATGGAAAACGTCTACAAATTATCAGTAAATCTAACTGTAGACACTAGCATAGGAAAAAACTGGGGCGAATTATGAAAAATACGGACAAAGACCTATACTTTGTGGCTGTAAAGTTACTTCTACGTGATAAAAACAAACTACTTATTACGCACGATATTTTTGGCGCATGGGATGTACCGGGTGGTAGGTTAAAGCCTGATGAATTTAGCAAACCCCTAGAGTCGGTCATTGAACGTAAAATCAACGAAGAATTAGGCGTCAATATAAAGTATTCAATAGGCAAGCCGGTGGTGTTTTTCAGAGTTGAAAGAGAAGAGGCGGGACTAGACGGCAAACTCGTTCGTATCTTCGCCATAGGGTACGAAGGTGATTATCTTGGCGGTGAAATAAAGCTAGGCGATCATCATGACCGTGCTGAGTGGGTCGACCTAAATTCACTCGATCCGAAAGAATATTTCAAGGATGGTTGGGAAAATGGCATCCAAGATTATATAAATAAAACCGTTCTCTCTCAGAAGCAGACATAAGAGCAGTAATATGGCTGATCATAAACTATCAAAATTACTAGAAACGCAGATAAGCCTTACAGAATGGTTGGCGAAAATTAATCATGCTGACGCCAAACCTCTACGCGAAGAGGACAATATCAAACGGCAGCGTCTGGGCCAAATAAACGAGATTATCGGGTTGCCTTACGATAAGCCAACTTCATTCGCTGCCGAAGATATAAAAAAACGCACGCCAGCGTTCAAGAATTTCTTGAAAGAGCACGGTGATGAGCTCTGCGCCTTGCGCTTGATGCCAAAAAAGGGTGTTCACGCCGAGAAGCTCCGAAACAGAGGTAAATCAATCAGGGACGTACTGACCTGGTTCGATGATCTGAGTATAAATGCCTCAGATTACATGGCTGATTTTGTGCCACACATTAACGATTACTCCTGGGCAACGATATTCGTAGTAAATGATAAAGGGATCTTTGGGGAAGTCTATAAAGGTGGTCATCACGTTTTGACCCAGGGTCTGTATGAGGGCAAGGCACCAATAGTCTTCCGCTATGACTTCGCCTCTAAACAATGGGATTCTACCCCTCGAGACGAAGAAGCTTTAGTGTACTTGAAGGAAATGACCAAGCTTTTAAAAGTAGACGACAAACCCACCCAGAGAAAACTTAATAAAACCGTCGGCGCAGAATTTTCCCACGATTATATTAAAGGCTACTTTGAGACGACACACTCAAACGCACAGGGCACATGGTTTATAGACTACAATCGACTATTGGGCGATCGTTACGAAAACTATACGCTCCAACAACCAAGCAAAACAAACGAGGGAGAAATAAAGGGCAGGACAGCTTGTGAGGGCAAAGTATCGGGGCGTGTCACAATAGTCAGAGACCCACTGAATGGAGAAATTGAAGAGGGCGATATTTTGGTCTGCGAAATGACGACGCCGGATTATATCCCACTAATGATTAGGGCAGGCGGTATTGTTACGGATAAAGGTGGAATTTTGTGCCATGCTGCGATTGTGGCACGAGAACTAAACAAACCCTGCATTGTAGGTACCGAAAACGCTACCGCAGTTCTTGAAACGGGCGATGAAGTAGTGATGAATGCGACAGAAGGATGGGTCCGTTTGTCTAAAAAATGATTAGGGTGGCTATTGTGAAATAGATAGTCAGGCTAATTACGTCCTGGAAGACGGAAACGATAGGGTCAACGCCGCTGGCAGGGTCTATGTTTGCCTTGTTCATTAGCGAGGTTGTAAGTAGCGAGAAAACAGTCGCTGTCGCTATGCTGGCCCACATAGCTAGGCCAATTGTTAGGGCTACGGCACTAGAATGAAGCCAAAAATTGGTTACTATTGCTGTAAAACCACCAAATACAATTCCGAGACCCAGGCCAACCATCAATTCTTTGAAAAGATATACCTTAAACCTAGCCTGATGTAGCGTTAAATTACGAATATAAATAGTAGCCGTCTGTGTTCCGACAGAGTCACTCATATAAATAATAAGCGGTATAAAGAAAACCAAACGAGGGTCAGAAGACAAAATTGTCTCGAACTTTGATACCAAAACAGCGGTACAAAGGCTAAGAACCACACCGATAAACAGCCAAGGTAGACGGAGTTTTATTAGTTCCCATACGCTCTCGGTGGCATCGTTGGCGTAAACACGTTTATTTTTAGCCATAACCTCTATATTTTACTCTATAAATTCAGAGCGGTAAGCTTGATATATTTGCACAAGCGTGTTATTATATGGTTGTTATGGATGTACGGAGACTAATTGCGATTTTTGTGACCATTATTGTGGTTATTTTCGGCACTATCATGATTTTCTCCATTGATTGGGGTGGTTCAAAAAAGGAAAAAGAACAAGAAAAAACAGCGATTGTCTTAACTGATTATGCCCAGTCTGATGCAACAGTCAGCTTGTATATGCGGGGTAATGTTAACAGTGACAAAGAGCACCAAGATTTACACATTACAGTGGGTAGGGATGAAGCAAAAGCCGAACTAATCAACGGTTATCAGAACAACGTCATTAAAACAGAATCAACGGCCAATAACCCAAATTCCTATCGCACTTTTCTTTCTGCACTACTGAACTCTGGAATTACGAAGACTCAGCAGGCGCCAAAAGGTGTCGACGTCGAAGGTGCATGTCCAACGGGCGATCTTTATCGATTCAGCTTTGCTAACTTTCCTGACCCTAGCCCTAGTGATACGTGGGCGACATCTTGCGGTAAAAAAGTGGGTACATTCGCGGGCAACCTCGCATCAGTAAAGTCCTTATTTATTGATCAAATACCAGAAGACCAGTACGACAGTTTGACGGACAACACTGATTTTTAATAGATAGACACATACGTTACAGTACCAGGTATGATAAAAGCCATAATTTTTGATTGCTTCGGAGTAATTTATGCCGATACTCTTGCAATAGTGGAGCGTAAATATATACAAAAAAATTCGCAAAAGTTAGAGCTGGTTAAAGATTTGCGTCGCCAAAATGATCTCGGTTTACTTACCCGTGATGAATTTTGGGACCAAGCTGCTGAAATTTTGGGTATCAAGAGAGCAGAATTGGACACTAATATTTCAAGCGCGAAGGGAGCAGATTGGGAGCTGCTAGAATACATAAAACAACTGAAGAAAGAGTATAAAACAGCAATTCTTTCTAACGTAGGACAGGGTTTTTTAGAGCGTATATTTGACAGCAATCATCCACAAAGCCAATATTTCGATACACTAATTGCAAGCGGAGATCACGGGGTTACAAAGCCCGACAAGGAGATTTATATGATTGCCGCTGACAAGCTGGGCGTGCATCCACAAGAGTGTGTATTCATTGATGACCTTGAAAGGCATACAAATGGCGCTAGCAGAGTAGGCATGAAGACCATTATTTATCAGGATTTTGAGACAATGAAAACAGAACTACAGATGTTTCTGGAGAGTTAGTTGCTCCTAATAATCAGCTGCGTTTTTTCAGGAAGTAGTTGTTTCAGCTCTGTCATGTGAAATCGCAAAGTTCCCGCTAGGGCAGAGCCAGGAACGGATATGATAATAGCGCCACCAGAGATTTGCAGGTCTGGGTTTTCATCAAACTTTTCTTGGATAAATTTTCGGATGATGCCAAATTCCCGCGGTTCGGGCGTTGCTCGTTTGCTCAAAATCTCACCTAAATCGCTTACCATGCTCTTATTATTGCATACGCCAAAATATCACTTAACAATATAAGTGATATTTCTCACAATACATTGGATAGCCTTGACCCACGGGTATATAATTATTAGCGAAGCATAAGCTTTAATAAAAATCACTTAATAAAGCAAAAAACACCTTAAATAATAGTTAAAACTAACACAAAAAGGAGGTTTGCATGCAAGCATTTAGAGACACCGAAGATGGGCCAAGAATTGAGCTACAACATGGCTTCGAAGTAGGAGAACTAATGGTTGTTGTTGAGGCGGTTGAGCCCAAGGGAGTACGGGGACGTGTTGGTAAGTTGGTCGCGCGTAGATCTTTAAATAAAGTTGATACAAGTCCAGATACTTGGTCTGGCCATAGCCCCAAGGTCATACAAGGAATGGCGGCAGAAGTTATAACTGGTGCGTTAGTTGATGCAAAACAGGGCGATGGAGCCAGTCATGTGGTTGCTGCAGCGTTGATGGGTGGCACTGCCCTGGAAGCCGATCTTTATGGCGCTATAGAAATAGTTGCTATGGCTGACGTTGCTGCTTAGAATAACCCCCGGTAACCAAATAATCAGTTACAATTAATGCATGCCAGAGTTGCCAGAGGTTGAAACTATTAGAATTGGGCTTAACAAATTGTTGCCCGGAAAGACTGTAAAAGCAGTCAATTTTGATTGGCAAAAAAGTTTTCCGAACGCTCAAACCGATGTCGAAAAGTTTTTAATTGGTGCAAAAATAACAGATGTAAAGCGACGGGCAAAAGTACTAATTATCGACCTAGATTCGGGCTACTCACTGATTATCCACTTGAAAATGACAGGACAATTAGTGTTTCGTAGCAATGACGATAAGCAGCGGTTTGGGGCGGGGCACCCAACCAGTAGCCTGGTCGATAATCTGCCCGATAAATCTACTCACGTGACTCTGGATTTCGGCGATAGTAAATTGTTTTTTAACGATCAGCGTAAGTTTGGTTGGGTCCGGCTAGTGCCCACGTTAGAAATACCACTGATAGATTTTTTTAAAAAAATTGGTCCAGAACCGCTGGCAAGTGACTTCAAGCCGAAGGATTTTATTGACCGACTTTACCGTCGTAAAAAGTCTAAGATTAAACCTGTTTTGCTGGATCAGACTGTTATTGCAGGAGTAGGCAACATATACGCTGATGAATCGCTGTTTGCGGCTGGAATTCACCCAGAAACAGTAATTACGGACATTAAAAAAACAAAACTAGAACTACTATTCAAAGAACTACAGTCAGTTTTGAGGCTCAGTATCGAAAAAGGTGGTTCTACGGATAAGAATTACGTTGACGCCGAAGGCAAAAAAGGCAGTTATTTAACTTTTGCGAAGGTTTTTCGGCGAGAAAAAAGGCCGTGCACGGTATGTGGAGCGACTATAGAAAAAATAAGAGTGGCTGGCCGAGGCACTCATATCTGTCCAAATTGTCAGAAAAGGGTGAAATCATGACCATTACTTTAGTCGGCGAAAATACTTATCTACTGAGAAAAGAACTGAGTAAAGTTATTTCTGACTTCGAACAAGAACACGGGGACTTGGCAGTAGAGCGTTTTTCAGGCGAGGTTGCTAACTTTGAACAAATTTTTAGTGCAATAACTAATCCTCCGTTTCTGACACCAAAAAAACTGGTAGTAGTCGAAGATATTTCTTCGGTCAAAGATATCAATACCAGGTTTGAAGAATTGCTAAGTCAGTCACAAGATCAGATCGAGGTAGTGCTAGTAAGCGATAAACTAGATAAGCGCTCGGCACTGTATAAGTATCTAAAAAAACACACTGACTATAAAGAGTTCGTTAATATACCTGCTAATAATATTTCAGGCTGGGTAAAATCAGAAGTGGTAGCCCGAGGGGGCAGTATTGATAGCCAAAGTGCGCAGGTGCTTGTCGAGTTTGTAGGGACAAATCAGCAGAAACTAAGCAACGAAATCGACAAGTTACTACAATATAATTCAAAAATCTCAGTCGACTCCATTAACCTGCTTAGTGTAAAACAACCTAGCACTACAATGTTCCAGCTGTTGGATGCACTGTTCGCGAAAGACACAAAGCTAATGATGAGTCTTTATGATGATCAGAGAAAACAACAAGTCGAACCTCTAACAATTTTGTCCATGGTGCTTTGGCAACTGCATATTCTTGCAGTCGTTAAAACGGCCCCGAAGGGTAAAAGTAGTGAACAAATATCCAAGGACGCTGGCATCCATAGCTTTGTGGTCCAGAAATCAGTAAATATAGCCAGAAAAATGAGCCTGACACATTTAAAGAAATTTATCAGTGATGTAGTGGATCTAGAAGTGAAACTAAAAACCCAAACCGTTGATGCAGATGACGCGGTTAAGCATTTGTTGCTAAACGCAACAATGTAACTTTTTTATGAATGGTGCTACTTTTTAGCAGCTGGTTTCTTGGCTGGGGATTTTTTGACAGCAGGCTTCTTTGTGGCTGTGGACTTCTTTGGGGTAGCGCTGGATTTTGTGATTTTAACACCGGCGGCTTTTGCTTGGCGGGCTAGTTGAGCCTTTTTACGAGCAGCCTTATTTTTGTGCATAACATTCTTCTTTAATGCTTTATCTATCGCACTTTGGGCTTGGGATTGTGCATCTGACGCTTTTTTGCTGTCTTTCTTTGACAGAGTTGCTTGGAATGATTTAACGGCACTTTTTATAGCACGCTTGGCTTTGTTATTGCGCGCAGCGGCTTTTTCAGCGATTTTAACTCGTTTTTTAGCAGATTTTATGATTGGCATGTATTCTAACTATTCCTTTTCCTAATCGATTAATATTGTTATTAATTAGACCTTTAACTATACAAAGAAACAGCTCATTTGTAAACACCCTAGTGGGCAAGACCATTTTCACTATGGACAAAACATTATGCTTATGGTACATTGTTATCGATACTAAAAAACAAACAAAAACCTCAAAAATATGGACCAAACAGCTAAACAAAGCACAGTTGACCGCATACAACAGGCAACTAACGTACTGGTTACGGTCAGCAATGACCCATCAGTTGATCAGCTATCTGCGTGTATCGGTTTAACGCTGTTTTTGAACAAACTAGGCAAACATGCAACAGCTGTATTCAGCGGCAAAGTGCCATCCACACTCGAGTTTCTGCAGCCAGACAAGACCATAGAAAAAGACACCGACAGCCTAAGGGATTTTATTATTTCTCTAGATAAGTCTAAGGCTGACAAACTTCGATACAAGGTCGAAGACAAAGTGGTTAAGATATTTATAACACCGTACAGGACCTCGCTGTCCGATAAAGATTTAGACTTTAGCCAAGGAGATTTTAACGTTGACGTGGTGATTGCCCTTGGTGTTCACGGAAAAGAAGAGCTAGATCGAGCAATCGTGGCTCATGGCCGAATACTTCACGATGCAACCGTGATTTCTATTAATAACGAAACCGCCAGCACGATAGGAACAATTAATTGGCAAGACCCACAGGCAAGTTCGTTATGCGAGATGATAGTGGAAATGGCTGATTTAATGGAGCCGGATGGTTTTGATGGACAAATGGCAACCTCATTTTTGACTGGTATTGTTGCAGAGACGAAGCGATTTAGTAACGAAAAAACTACCTCTAGGACTATGACCCTGAGTGCTCAGTTAATGGCGTCCGGCGCAAACCAACAATTAGTAGCTACACAACTACAGTCAACGGGTGGCTCCAAATCCTCTAGTAATAGTGAATCCGGTGGAGCCGATGACGATGGAACTCTTGATATAGACCACGATACATCAGAAGAAGATCAACCAGACATACCTTTGCCGGAACCATCGACATCAAATGATCGAAACAGCCCCATAAGTAATGTAAAAAGTGAAGATTATTCGCGAGACGACAGTAGTTTGAGAACAGCCCCGAATGGCACCACAAGTTCTGTGGAACCAGAAAGAGGCGGTACCTTGACGTCAAACACCAGGCCCGAAGAGTCAGCATCGACAACCGATCCTTTGATGGGTGGTGATAATGGTGGACTAATAAAAAGAGATGATGACTGGGTTATGGGCAGGCCAGCCCCCAATGATCTAGGAAACAAAAAGCTATCCACTATTGAAGATGCGGTTATAGACCAAGACAAGACACTATCGGATATTGAAGAAACAGTCGGCAGCCCACATATTGGCTCGTCAAGCCCAACGGCTGCACCAGGGATTTCTGATCTGGAAGCAACAGCAAAAAATCTAGCAGACGAGATGCCCAATCAACCAACCGCTAGGGTTGGTTCAACTCCACTAGATATGAATGTTCAAGGCCAGCCACCCAGAACAGCAGACTATTACGTGAACACCACTGTGCCAGAAAGACTTGGTTCCGCCAACCAACCTATGGGTTTGCCTTCAGACCCAGGAATTCCCCCTGAGCAGACCGCAGCAGCTAACGATAATCCTTCAGCACCACCTCCGGTGCCGCCTCCAATGATGCCGCCAGCAGCTAGTTAATAGTTGCCTAAGTTTAGATTTTACCTGCATACTGTTTTGGTATATGAACGGGATTTTATTGATTGACAAGCCGAAAGGTTGGACTAGTTTTGATGTTGTGGCCAAGGTTAGAGGCATGGTCAAACAATCGACGGGCCAAAAGCGCCCAAAAGTCGGCCATGCCGGCACATTGGATCCGCTAGCTACAGGATTACTCATTATTTTGGTAGGTGATTACTGTAAACGAGCCCAAGAATACTCAAAATTAGACAAAACTTACGAAGTACAGCTAAAACTAGGTGAGACCAGCACAACAGATGACGCCGAAGGCGAAATCACCAAAATCAGTGACAAAATACCCTCAAAAGATGAAGTTTTGGCAGCCATCGATAGTTTTATAGGCGATATTCAACAAATCCCACCCATTTACAGTGCAATAAAAATCGACGGTAAACGAGCCTATAAATTGGCTAGGGAAGGCGAACAGCCAGAAATGAAACCACGCCCGGTAACAATCCATTCGATTACAAATATTGATTACAAATACCCATTTATAAGCTTTACGACAGAGGTGAGTAGCGGCACATACATACGTTCATTAGCCCGAGATATTGGCGATAAACTCACCACCGGCGCCTACATGACCAATCTTAAAAGGGTGACAATAGGCAGCTTCAAAAATGATGAAGCGCTACCAGCTGGATTACTTCAAGCGAATAAAATTGAAAAACTATTGCTTTAATTATGATAATATGCTATAGTTAACGTATGTCAGAAAATTCTATGGATAGTCAACCGTTGGGCAAAGACCCAATCGCTAAAGACTGGAAAAAAGATCCGGTAATTCAGCGAACCGGTGATAAAGAGGACTCACCAATTACGCCAAATGGCTGGAAAGGGGAAGACCCCCTGCATCCATGGGATGGCGCGGATCCAATACGCGCGTTTAGACAGGGCGGAACTCATCCTAGCGACACAGAATCTCCATTAGAAGACCCACAACAAGATGGCACTATTCAAGAAATTCAACGAGATGTAGGCGGCGACATTCAAGCTTTGTAGGACATTTTTTACTCGTTTAGTTCTAGTAAAAATAGTTTGAATACAAAAATAATCAGAGACCTCTTGATAAGAGGGGTGAATAGTGCTAGAATGGACGGGAATGATCGCATCCGAGAAGAAACAAGCAATTATTGCTGACTTACAAAAAGGGAAAACTGACAACGGCAGTAGCGCCGTTCAGGTTGGTGTTTTGACTGCGAGAATCGCAGAGATTACCGAACACCTGCAGACTAACAAGCACGACCACATGGCGCGCCGCGGTTTGCTACAAATGGTTGGCAAGCGAAAGCGACACCTAGCATATATTGCGAAACAAGACAGCAAAGAGTATCTAGCGCTTATCAAAAAACTCGGACTTCGAAGGTAAATTTGCATAGACTTTCTAGGGCTAATTAGCCTTACAGCTTGTGCACATTAACAGGTAGCGGTATCGTGCCGTAGCAACAGATATATGACCGTCCAATAACGCATAAGGGACGGAACCAGTATATTTGAACTACGGCCCGAACGTTAGCGAAAAGAAAGGAACCAAAATGGCAACAATAAATCCATTTGGAAAAGACATAATAAAAGTAGAAACAGATTTTTGTGGGAAAAAGTTATCTTTAGAAGTAGGGCGTGTTGGTTTTAGGGCTACTGCCAGTGTTTTGGCGCGCTATGGGGACACCGTGGTGCTGGGAACGGCTATGGTCAGCAATAAAAGTGCCTCAGGTTTTGATTATTTCCCGCTCAGCATCGACTATGAAGAAAAAATGTACGCCGCTGGGAAAATTAGTGGCTCTAGATTTATAAAAAGAGAGGGCCGCCCAAGTGATGATGCTATTCTTATAGGTCGCTTGATCGACCGCCCAATCCGTCCATTATGGCCAAAAGGCTACCGCAACGAAGTCCAAGGTGTGGCCTCGGTAATGAGCATGGACCCTGACTTTCGACCAGACGCCATCGCTATGATCGCACTATCGAGTGCATTTATGCTGAGCGGAGCGCCATTTGACGGCCCTGTAGCTGGTGTTCGTATCGGAATGGTGGATGGCAAGCCGAAAGCTTTTGCTACACCAGAAGAGCTAAAAACAGGCAAACTAGATCTAGTTGTGGCTGGCACCGAGAACGGTGTGATGATGGTAGAGGCTGGCGCTTCAGAAGTCAGTGAAGAAGAAATGGCCGAAGCGATTGAATACGGATATAAAATGATTCAACCAGCTATAAAATTGCAACAAGAATTAGCCAAGAAAATTGGTGTCACACAACAAGATTATGAGCTAATATTGCCCGACAGTGACATTCAGGAACGTGTTGATACTTGGTTAGCCGGAAAACTAGGCGCAGGACTACGTATGCCATATCCAGAACGTAACGATCTAGTGAATAAACTGCGTGACTCAATGCACGAACATTTTACAGAAGAATTTGGTGAGGATTTTGCAGAACTAAAGGGTGATTACAACGACGCTTTCACTATGTCGCTACATAAAGATGTTAGGAAAGGAATTGTTGAAGACAATGCCCGCCCTGACGGCCGTGCTCTGACAGAAGTTCGACAATTGTCTAGCGAAATCGGAATATTGCCGAGAGCCCACGGATCTAGTCTATTTACTCGTGGCTTAACGCAGGCATTTAATATTGTGACATTGGCCCCACTTAGTTACGCCCAGATGGTAGATACTATGGAAGGCAGTGGCGAACGACGCTATTTACATCACTATAATGCACCGGGTTGGACAGTGGGTGAAGTAAAACGACTAGGTTCCCCTGGTCGACGTGAAATCGGTCATGGCTACCTAGCAGAGCGGGCCGTAACAGCTGTTTTGCCGTCCGAAGCAGAGTTTCCTTATACGATTCGTTCAGTAACCGAGATTATGAGCCAGAACGGTTCTACATCGATGGCTGCAACCTGCTCTAGCGTGTTGGCGCTAATGGATGCAGGTGTACCACTAAAACGTCCAGTCAGTGGTATTGCGATGGGACTTATGGTAGATGGCGATAAAACCTATATTCTTAGTGACATTGCTGATGCAGAAGACTTTGCTGGCGATATGGATTTCAAAGTTACGGGTACCGAAAAAGGAATTACAGCTTTGCAGATGGATATGAAAGTTCACGGTCTGCCGGTTACAACGCTAAAAGAAGCGTTAATGCAGGGCAAAGAAGGTCGGGCACATATTCTAAAACATATGATAGAAACAATTGCCGAGCCAAAGAAAGAGATGAGCCCGTATGCGCCAAGAATCGATACTATAACCATTAATCCAGAAAAGATTAGGGATGTTATAGGTAAGGGTGGCGAGATGATCAACAAGATTATCGCCGAAACAGGCGCCGAGATTGACATCAAGGACGATGGCACAGTTATGATTGCTAGCAACGACCAGCTTTCACGTGACAAGGCAGTGCAGTGGGTAAAAATGCTGACAGCCGAGCCTGAAGTCGGAATGATTTATGAAAACTGTCGGGTGGTAAGCGTGCTAGACTTTGGTGCTTTTGTAGAAATCATGCCAGGCAAAGAAGGCTTGGTCCATGTTTCCGAACTTTCTGAGGAGCGCGTGAATAAGCCAAGCGATGTTATATCCGTTGACGACCGCGTCACTGTAAAACTTCAGGCTATTGACGAAAAAGGCCGGCTAAACCTTAGCATGAAAGCCGCCAAGAAAAAGCAGTGATAAACAAGGAATCTTAGAATGGTTCAGAAAAAGAAGCTTCAGAAACAACCTGTACACCCGGCTCAAACACCAGGTGGTTACGTTACTACTGGTCTGATTATGTGGGTTATCGGCTATTTGCTTTCGGTTTTGGCAGTTGATAGCGGTAGTTTGTTGCAGTGGGCTGGAACGGCAATTGCATTTACCTGGGGATCAGTTCGAGTAATTCAGGGTGTTGTTCGGGCCCTGTCAGATAAAAAATAATATGAGCACAAAACAAGACCAATTAAACAAACTAAAGCAGCAGATTATTGATGATAATGTTTGCCCAGAATTATCAAAGTCTTCAACGCAGCTTGTTTACGGAGATGGCAACATTGATGCTGAACTCGTTTTTGTCGGAGAAGCTCCAGGCAAAAACGAAGACCTTCAGGGCTTACCATTTGTTGGCGCGGCCGGTAAGTTTTTGAATGAAATGCTCGAAACAATCGGGTTGAAACGAGGAGACGTTTATATCACGAACATCGTAAAGTACCGCCCTCCAAATAACCGAGATCCACTACCAGAAGAAAAAACCGCATTTTTACCATACTTGCGCAAGCAGATAGAAATAATAAAACCAAAGCTCATTGTCACTCTTGGTAGGCATTCGATGGAATGTTTTCTACCAAGCCTGAAAATTAGCCAGGCACATGGTCAGCCGAAACGTTTACGTGGACAAGTTTATCTGCCACTGTTTCATCCGGCTGCCGCACTGTATAACGGAGGTCTGAGAAAAACTTTATTAGATGATTTTTCCAGGATTCCCAACATATTAAACGAAATTAAATAAAACATTTTTTAAAAAGGAGATATTCAAAACAATGAATACAAATAATAATAAACCCGGGACTAATAAACCGCCCCGGAACCAAAACAATAATCGGCCTAACAACCGAAATAACGCACCAAAAAGTGGTGGATTAGCCAGTTCGCGTGGGGCAGCTATTCGTGCTCAAAAGCGCAGTCTGGACGATGCTCGCAAGATGGTGGACCAATACAGTGCCGCCAAGCCAACAGAGGGCAAGTCGCGACGCGCAAACGTAATTACGGAAGATTTCGACAAGCTCAAGATTACTTTCTTAGGTGGACAAGAAGCTATTGGTGAGAAAAACATGCAAGTTATCGAGTGGCAAAACGATGCCATTATCCTCGATTGCGGAAACAGTCTAGGAATAGAACTGCCAGGTATCAACTACAGTATTGCTGACACGACTTACCTGGATGGTATAAAGCACAAAATTCGCGCTTACATTATAAGTCACGGGCACTTGGACCACCTCGGTGGACTTAAACACATCGTGCCAAAGTACCAGGCTCCCATCTATGCATCCCGTTTCACTATGGGTGTAATTGAGAAATCATTCGAAGATGTACCGCAGGGGGCAGAACATTACACGCCTAAAACGGTTGTAATGAACATGGATAATCACGAAAGACTAAAAGTTGGATCATTCATGATTGAGCTAGTTCGCATAACTCACTCGGTTCCAGAATCTAGTGCAATTGTAGTAGATACGCCAATTGGGCGGATAATCAACACTGGTGACTGGCGTCTAGATCCAGAGCCACTCGACGAAAAGCCGACCGATGTTGTTCGTTTGAAACAGCTTGGGGAAGAAGGTGTTTTGTTGCTGATGAGTGACAGTACGGGGACGGATAAAGAGGGGCGGACACCTACCGAATCAACCCTACAACAGAGTTTCCATGACGTTATTGGACAAGCGCACGGACGCGTTTTTGTTGCGATGTTCTCTAGTAACATGAACCGAACACAAATGGTGATTAACGCTGCTGTGGCCGCTGGTAGAAAAGTCGCCCTCGATGGACGAGGCATGTTGGCATATTCTGAAATTGCTGTGCGCCAAGGGCTTTTGAAAGTTCCAAAAGGTACACTTATGGCTATGCGGGATATTGCAAAAATCGCAGACGATAAAATATTGGTTATGTGTACTGGTGGTCAGGGGGAGCCAAATGCTGCTCTAACGCGTATGAGTGATGGAACTCACAGTCACATAAAATTGCATCCTGGCGATACGGTAGTTGTTAGCTCTACCCCAATACCGGGTAACGAAATTCGCTACCAGTTAATAGGCGACCAACTTACAGAGTTGGGCGTACATATATTCAGTCATCCAACACATGATATTGATGGTTGCGGGCCTCTGCACGTCTCGGGGCACGCACGCAGAGACGAATACAGAGAATTGCTACATATCGTTAAACCAACCTACTTTTTACCAATCTATGCAGGCGCCAGACACAGAAAGCGATACATTGAAATGGCTGTTGAAGAAGGTTGGAAACGGGATAGTACAATTCTAGCCAAGAACGGCGAAAGCATACTGCTAAGTTCTGGTAAGTGGGAGCGTGGGCCAGAGGCGCCATATGGCACAATATTAGTCGACCAGACTGGTGCAGTTGTTAGTAACGTTGTTGTAAAAGACAGGGTAATTTTGGCCGAAGAGGGTATGGTGGCAGTGGTACTAACTATTGACCGAAAGAGTGGTCAATTGCTAACTAGTCCAGATATATTAACTAGAGGATTCATCTATATCCGTGATTCTGAAGAGCTAATGACAGGGCTTCGAACAGAGCTACGGAGGGCAGTCTCACAGCGCTACAAACGAATTGATTTGGACCGTTTCAAGGCCGAACTGAAAGACCATGTTACACATTACTTGTATGACCAGACACAGCGTTCGCCTATAGTCATACCTGTCGTGAACGTAATTAACGGCAGCAAAGCAAACGACAAGCCGACTAGCCAAAGGGCCAATAAAGACGGCCGTCCTGAGAAACCTCAAGAACAGGTAAAGTCTCCTGAAGATATAGCTGAAGAACAAAAACATCGATTTGAAGAAATGCGAGCTCGTTTGTTGAACCCAGATTCTCGCCCAGAATAAGGGACATGCCAGTTTGACAAAAGTCGTATATTTTGCTATAATAAGTATATGTTGAAACTAGTAGTAACAGATGACTAACCTGGTATAATCTAAAACAGTTATGGCTAAGAAAAAGAGAAAACAAACAAAGAAAAACATAAAGAACCAACCGCCTAAGGAGGATTCGAACTTTTGGCCTTTAGCTGGGGCCATCATAATGATGCTTTTGGCCATCTTCTTAATGCTTGGCGGGTTTGGGACGGGTGGGCCGTTACCTGAAAGCCTTTTCCACGGAGCATATTGGACGCTGGGCTGGGCAGCATACCTGACTATCCCCGCATTAATATTCTTGGGCGTTCAAAAATTTACTAGCGAAGATAAGCAAATTCCGCTGGAGAAATCAGCAAGCGTACTGGCATTTTTAACATTTGTCGCCTGTTTGTTGCACACAATGTTTGTATCACAAGACGCATCCGGTGCGTATACCGGTAACGGCGGTGCGATCGGGAAAACAATCGGTGGGGCAACACTCGGTGCCATTAACCAGATACCTGCTAGTATTATGTTTTTGGTTCTATCGTTGTTAGCCTTTTTCCTAGCAAGCGGTGTATCCCCAAAGGTATTGTTAAAAATTGGTGACTTATTCAAGAAAAGCGACAAGAAACCAGAGTTGGCCGATCTAAAGGACAAAGCCGAACACCCTGGTTTTCAACTTAACGAGGGTGTACCTGTCGAGCACAACTCTGGTCCTCGGCTATCTACATTGAAGAACACGGCGCAAAAGTTAAGTCCAAATGAAAACCACGAGGCTCTTACGGTAGCTAGTGACCCACTTTGGAAATTTCCAAGTCTTGATTTATTGAATCAAAAACAAGACAAGGCCGATGCCGGCGATGTAGAGGGAAATGCCGAGATGATCAAGGAAAGTCTAGCTAATTTCAATATTGATGTTGAAATGGAAGGCGCTAATATTGGGCCTAGAGTAACTCAGTTTACTCTCAGGCCTCCAGCCGGCATCAAGTTAACCAGGATTAAGGCTCTAGAGGACAATTTGGCTCTAGATCTTGCGGCTCAGACTATACGTATCGAAGCACCGATTCCTGGAAAGCGAGCGGTGGGAATTGAGGTCCCCAATGTTAAACCGGCACATGTACGGATTAGCAGTATTCTACAGACACCCGAATGGAAAAACATGGACAGCCACCTTGGCATTGTTATCGGTAAAGACATTTCGGGTACACCAATTGTTCGCTCTCTAGACAAGATGCCACATATGTTAGTAGCCGGGCAAACCGGTTCTGGTAAATCTGTCATGATTAATACGATTTTAACTTCTCTGTTATATAAAAACAGTCCGTCAGATCTGAAGCTGATTCTAGTAGACCCTAAACAGGTCGAGCTGAAACCATATGACGGCATACCGCATTTACTCGCTCCTGTTATTACAGAACCAGAAAAGTGTATTAGCGCGCTAAAATGGACAGTTGCTGAGATGGAACGGCGATATAAAGCACTCGCCGAGGTAAATAAGCGCAATATTGTCGAATACAACACACTTAAAAAAGAAGAGGGCATGCCGTACATAGTTATTGTAATTGACGAGTTGGCTGACCTAATGATGATGGCTGCTCGCGATGTGGAATCGCTGATAGTCCGAATCGCCCAGAAAGCGCGAGCCGTCGGTATTCACTTGATACTAGCTACCCAAAGACCAAGCGTTGATGTAATCACCGGGCTTATTAAAGCCAACATTCCAGCTAGAATCGCATTTACCGTTGCTAGCCAGATTGACTCGAGGACAATTATTGACCAAATGGGTGCCGAAAAACTGCTGGGGCAGGGTGATATGTTGCTATTGACAGCAGAAATGCCTAAGCCAAAACGTGTTCAGGGTGGGCTCATCACGGATGAGGAAACAGCAAAAATCACGGAATTTATCAGGGAACAACGAGCACCAAATTATGACGAAGAAGTTGTTAGCCAGCCGGTTCAGATAGGCAATGGTCGCGGAGGCACAGTCTCTGACTATGGCGCAGCGGATGCCGATGACGATATGTGGAAGGACGCAATAAAAGTAGTTGTTGATAGCAGAAAAGCTAGCACTAGTTTGTTGCAGAGACGTTTAAGGGTTGGGTATGCCAGAGCAGCAAGGCTAGTTGAGGCTATGGAAGAGCAAGGAATCATTGGGCCGGCTGATGGATCTCGCCCGCGTGATGTTCTCGTCAACTCTGTTGATGAGGTTTTTGGAGCGGCAGAAACCCCACAACCAGAAGCAGTAATCGAACAGTCTGAAGATAAGATAGAAGAAGAGGTGTAATGCTTAGCCTTTTTGCGGGTTTTGTATGCGAAACATCGTACTATCCACAAATTTTGCTGAGTAGAATGATTTTCTGGTCGAGTGTTGTGGGTGCTGGTATCCTTATCTTCGTTAGTTTTAAAAAAATAAAAAACTGGTGGTTAAAGATTATATCCACAGCCGGTATTCTGTTAGCGCTCGTGACGGTGCTTTTTATAGCTACAGTTTTTGTCATTCCTTGGGGATGTAGCGTAAATCCACTCGACTTCTCGAAGCCAATTAATCCGAATTACGATCCTCGAAACTATGGGCCCCCCACAACCGAAGAGGTACAACGCGATGCTTCACCCCAACCACCTAATGGGGTAGAGATATATAACGTTAATCCTCAATAGAGCATTGACAATTTCTATCTGTTAAAGTAGAATAAGTCTACTAATAAACCTCAGCTCGTTATCACTCAGGAGAACGGGCCGAAAGACCAAAGGAAGGAATTTTATGCAGCAATATGAATTAGCAGTCGTATATGACCCTGGTCTCGAAGTGGACTTGTCTAAAGCCGAAGATCGAGTCAAAAAAATCGTTAGCGATAATAAGGGAAAAATCGTTAGTAATGATAATTGGGGCAAGCGAAAGCTTGCTTACCCAATAAACAAGCACGAACATGGTGTCTACGTGTTTTATATCGTAGAACTTGTTCCAACGTCACTTGCGAAAGTTGAGAGTTCACTGAATATCACAAACGAGGTAATCCGCTATCTTATCGTTAGGCAAGACGAGAAAGAACTAGCAAAAGTGGCTGCAGCTAAAGCTGCAAAAGCTGAACGCGAGGCTAAACAAGAAGCTAAAGAAAACGAACCAAAAGAAGACTAAGGGGGAATAGGGATATGGCAAAAAGTATTAACATGGTGACACTGATGGGTAACCTAACTAGGGACCCTGAACTGCGACAGACGCCGAATGGACAGAGTGTATGTAGCTTTAGTTTGGCGCTGAACCGTAGCTATAAAGACGCCAGCGGCGAGTGGAAAGAACTGACAGATTACGTAAATATTATTGCTTGGGCGGCTCTTGGCGAAAGAGTTTCGCAGTACCTAGCAAAAGGCCGTCGATGTTTAGTTGTTGGCCGACTTCAAAGCAGCAGCTGGGAACAAGATGGTCAAAAGCGAAGCAAAATCGAGGTTGTAGCCAATGATGTAACTTTTCTAGATGGACGTGGCGGGGATGGATCATACGAAGGCGGCGATAAGAGCTCCACATCACCAAGTCCGCAATCTACCAGCAGCAAAAAACAAGACGATGTCGTAATTGAAGACATCGATGACAGTGCACCTATAAACTTAGACGACATCCCATTCTAGCGAGTAAATATTTATGAATAAAACCAAATTAGTCACAAGTTCAATAGCAATGTATTGCCTGGTTATAAGTTCGGGAATTATGATTGGTGGATTCATGGCCAACCCACCACAATATGGTTATCTCAAAGTGCTTTTTGGCCTAGGCATTTTATTGAACATAGTTGCATTGATAGCATTTAATAACGTGCGGAAACAGGAGAAATAATAATGGCGAAGATTTTTAGAAGAAAAGAAGAAGTAGCGTATTTTGACTACAAGGATTTCAAATCCTTGCAACGATATTTGAACGTATACGGCCAGATTGAGCCGCGTAAAAAGACTGGCTTAACAGAGAGCCAACAACGACATTTGTCACGGGCAATCAAACGAGCTCGACACTTGGCGTTGCTGCAATTCGTATCAAACGGCTAGAATAAAGAATAAACCCTAAAAAGGAATTCTAATATGGATAATGTATACAAAAAAGTCCAGAATTTGCATAACAGATTTAAAGATACGGTTGATGAACCCCAAGCGGCAATCTCTACTAGTCTTCGAAATGATATACAGCGTCTAGAAGATGAGATTGAAATGAAGAGAAACAAGGGAACGCTAGAGGACAGAGTGAAGGATATTATTCGTAAGCTAGAGTCGCATCGTAATGACAGCTTCATGAGTTACGATGATGTAAAATTTTTGATGGATAGGTTTGATGATCTTCGTCAAGATATCAGGAAACTATAGGCAATAATTACCATGGCTTTTGGAATAACTGATCTTAAAAAAGGCACTATTTTTCAACTAGATGGTACACCGTACCGTGTTGTGCAGTATGGCCAAAAAGTTATGGGACGCGGTGGGAGCATAGTGAATGTAAAGATAAGAAGTCTTATAGATGGTCGGGTTTTGGATAAAACATTCAAGGGCAATGAAAACGTCGAGCCGGCTGATGTATCTAACCAAAAAGTCCAATATCTATACAACGATGTATCCAATTTTTTCTTTATGAATCAGGATACCTACGAGCAATTCGAGGTTAGAGCAGATATAATTGGCGATCAGTCGGGTTACTTGAAGGAAAGCGATAATGTCACAATCCAGCTGTTTGACGGCCAGGTGATAAATGTAGAATTACCTAAGAATGTTTACCTAAAAGTTACTTACTGCGAGGATGTGGTAAAAGGTGATACTACCAGCTCGATTACCAAAGACGCTGAACTTGAGACTGGGATAACAGTAAAAGTTCCAGCCTTCATAAAAACAGGTGACGTAATATCTGTTGATACCGAGAGTGGCGCCTACCGTGAACGCAAGAAAGACTAAAGGAAACGACGAACTATGTCTAAACAAAGACTAGATCAAGCTCTGGTCAGTAAAAAGCTAGTTCAGTCTCGCTCTCAAGCAGAAAACTACATAAAATTGGGAATTGTTAGTGTGGGTGGCGTAATTATTAAAAAACCAGGGTATTTTGTTAGCGATGATGCCCGTATCGCGTTGGACACAGACGAAAGATACGTGTCGCGTGCGGCATTGAAGTTGGCTTCGGTGGCAGAACAGTTTAGTCTAGATTTTAAAAACAAAGTGATACTAGATGTTGGGTCATCAACCGGTGGCTTTACAGACTTTGCATTGCAACACGGTGCTGCTAAGGCTATTGATGTTGAAGTTGGTAGCAACCAGCTACACCCAAGTCTTAGGGGCGATAAAAGAATAGAGCTGCATGAACAAACTGATATCAGGTCAATTAAAAAGTTATCATCGCCAGCAGATATTGTCGTAATTGATGTTTCATTCGTATCACTGAGAGAGATTTTGCCTCATGTTGCTTCTTTGATAAGCAAACATGCATTAGTTGTCGCGATGGTCAAACCACAGTTTGAAGCGTCCAGCGAAGTTAAACACAAGGGTGTGATAAAAAATGAGCGAATAAGGCGAAATATTCTGAAAGATTTTGAAACTTGGGTAAGACAGTATTTTGCGACCATAGATAAAGCCGATAGCAAGGTTAGCGGCAATAAAGGAAATGTCGAGCGTTTTTATTTGCTAAAGAAGATTTGACCATCTAGCCAAATCCTGGATGGCGGTTTCAAAGAAAACTTCGCAATTTTGCTTCGTTCTTTATTGTGATATGAGACTGGACATTAGTAATGAAGCCTTTTCTGATTAGTTGGGCAAGTTCTCGCCCGGTCGTTTCTCTGGTAGCATTAATTGAGCTAGCGATATCTTGTTGTTTTAGAGGGGCTTCAATAAAAATTCCATCTTTTGTAGTTTCGCCAAATCGTTGGCTCATGATTAATAAAAATGAAATCAATCTTTCCCGAACCGATCTGTATTCTAAATTAATAATCCTTTCAGAATGAATTCGATACATTTCTAAAACCACATCTAGTAGCGGCGGTAAAAGATCCTGATTTTGTTTTAGTAAGTTCAAATATTTCTTTTGATCGAGCCGCAGGACCTTAACTGGCGATAACGCTTCATATATAACATGACGGCCCTCTCCAGTGATGGACCATATGAGAGGGAAGATCTCGTTGGTTTTTCTTATAATCAGCAGGTTTTCTTCGCCGTATTTGGTTATGTCGTATGCTTTAACTAATCCCTCTACTATATAAAAAACGCCCTGGGGGTTCTCCCCAGGGCGAATAATAAATTCACCTTTTTTGTAAGTCAGTGGCGTGCCTTGCTGGAAGGCTTGCACTAAAGATGTGTGCTGATTCTTTGAAGCAAACATACCTATATTATGTCACAAAAATATTGGTATTCGTAATTATCTTGTTTCCTATTAAAAATTTTCTCGTAAGGGTTGGTGTGAGATATCTCGCACTCTTCGAGCGATTAGGTTAACAGACATTGATCTTTATATAGGCATATACTGTTATTGTAGCAACAAATGAGGAGGTGCTCAGATGGTTAGCTCAAAGGAAATAGAGAAACAATTAAAGAGATTGAATGTGCACTTTTCATTTTTTGGTAACGCGGAACTTCGCGAGCTACAAAATATAATTGTAGAGAATGAGCAGATCGAGTACTGCACTAACGGTCGTTACTCAGGAGGATTTGCTGTTTTATGTGTCACAAACATGCGAGTTTTACTAATCGATAAAAAACCGTTTTTCTTAATGCTCGAAGACCACAGTTACGAAATGATAACGGGGGTGGATTACTCGTATAGATTGTTAGATGCCACAGTAAAAATCCGTACAGCCAATAAAACCCTCAAATTCACCGGTTTCAACAAACAAGCGTTGAGGGACGCTACCAGTCAAATCCAACAACAGGTAATACACTTTCGCCAATTGCATATCATGAGAGCAGAGTCGGAACAATCCGGGATTGCTCAGGTTATTGATAATACCTCCCTGCATGAGTGGCCACAACCAACAAATTTTTCCCCGGCAATATTATCTGGTAGTAGTGATGAAGCTGGTTTGGTGGAAGTGGGGTTGCCAGATGTAGGGATCTCCAATTCCGCCAATACGTACATTAAGTCGCCATTACTGACCCGAAGACGCCTCCCTAGATACTAAAATCCTATGTGTTAAAACGAAATTCAACAATATCATCTGGCTGCATGATATAGTTTTTGCCCTCGAGGCGGACTTTCCCGTTAGCCTTTGCGCCAGCAATTGAGCCCGCTGATATCAGGTCGTCAAAACTAACTACTTCTGCAGCAATAAACCCTTTCTCAAAATCGCCGTGAATAACCCCTGCGGCTTTTGGGGCATTTGCGCCTTTTTTCACTGTCCATGCCCGTACTTCCTTTTCGCCGGCAGTTAGATAACTCTGCAGCCCCAGAGCATGGTAAGCAGCATGAATTAGTTGGGCTAAGCCAGTTTCTTCTTGGCCATAGCTTTCAAGTAGTTCTTTCGCATCATTACTATCAAGATCTTTTAGCTCGTTCTCTAATTTGGCACAAACAAATATGGCTTTGGCTGGGGCAACTATTTCACGAAGTTGTTGCTTTTTAGAGCTATCGGAAAGGCCTTTTTCGTCCATGTTAAATAAGTAGATAACAGGCTTCGCTGTAATTAGATGAGTGTCCTTGATAAGATCAAAATCTAGGTCATTAACAGAGTAAAGTGGTTTGCCTTCATTGAGCAACTTTTGTGTTCGTTCTAGTGTATCGACAATAGGTTTTAGCTTGGGGTTGCCCTTGGCTTCTTTAGTAATTTTTGGAAGCTGTTTTTCGACGGTTTGTAGATCTGCCAGCATAAGTTCCGTATTGATTACTTCTATGTCTTTTTCAGGATTAACTTTTTCCTCGACGTGCACAACGTTAGAGTCGTCAAAGGCCCTGACGACATGACATAAAGCATCGGTGGAGCGAATATGGCCCAGAAACTGGTTCCCCAGACCTTCACCCTTAGATGCTCCAGAAACTAACCCTGCGATATCAATAAAATTCACCGTTGCCGGCACGATAGGTGCGTTGTTATACATTTTTGCTAGGGCTGAAAGTCGGTGATCCGGGATAGCGACTATGCCTGTATTGGGCTCGATTGTTGCGAAAGGATAGTTTGCAGCTAGTATGTCGTTGTTCGTTAAGCAGTTAAAAAGTGTCGACTTGCCAACGTTTGGTAGCCCAACTATTCCAATAGATAAAGACATAGGTCATATTCTAACAGAGGTAAGGCAATTATCCTAAGCTTATTATTCTACAGATATAGTACCTTTAATATAGGGGGCTAGATGATCGTGCATTCTCCACTTGCCCTTATTCTTGAAGGTGAATGTCCAACTTTCACCTGGCTTTAGCTCTCTTTTTGGATCAAATTCTGGGTACAAATCATGAGTTGGATGGATATTGGATGCTGGCCAGCGATTGCTTCCACTTTTATTGACGAACGTTATAGCTTCACCAGTTTTTAGGGTTACTTCGTTCGGGCTATACCCATCATCATTCATTACTATTGTTGCGACAACTTTTCCGTTAGTTGGGGCAGGCTCTTGAGTCTGAGTCTGCTCGTTATTTTTACGACTAAGCTGAGAGTACCCGACAATGAATAAGAAAATTAACGCAAAGAAGAATAGTGCGATTAATAGATGTTTTTTCTTCATTAGATTGCCGTACAATAAGATTTATATTTTGGCTCGAATTTATCACAAAACTGACTGAGTTTATCGTCACTCTCGATTATATCTTCAGCTCGGTCCGAGATTGTGGCGTAACACCTTTTTTTGTAAGCCGTCGATATTAGATTATTACATAGGTCTAGGGCGGTTTCTTGTGTGCTCTCATGCCAAAATGAATTTTGTGACGCACCTTCTATACAAGCTAGTGCCAATTCATTTGACTTCGCATAACTACAGTTTTTCTCAACCTTTTCTGAGTCACTAGAGAAGGTTGTGCCGACATCTCTTCCCATACTTAAGAAACAAGTTGTCTGGTATTTATTTTCAATCTCAGTGCATGCGTTCGCTACTTTGTTATATTTAGTTCCAAATATTGCTATCATTCTCGATGTTTGATAGTTATAGCAAGCAAATTTATATCTTTCGTTGATTTTTGAAGAATTACACGGGAACAAAGGGTCATTGCTCAGCCATTCACTACTATGGTAATGGCTGTCTTCTTTATGTTTTTTTGCGTCATTAACCGATAGAGCTCCAACTACGTTTTCCATAAAGACGCCTGAATAGCAGGATTCCTTACTGTCAAACATTTTCGGCAAGCCGTCACATCCTTTTAATGCTTCGGGGAGGTCGTAATCGTTGTAAGCCATTAAACCGTGGCCTATTCCATGAAAGCACTGATGTGCATAAAAATTATTAATCTGATTTTGACAGATCAGGTTAATGCTTTCGGATAGATTTTCTGCACCATGCTCTTTAAAAAAGGCTTCTGTTACTCCATGGGTATAGCCGGACATACATTCACTGTTGTTTACGCTAAATGCCTTTTCGCCTATTAACTCATAGTTGAGATGGCCTACTTTATGGACGTATTGATGACAGTCAACTGGGGACGCCTTTATTCTTGCAATAGTCTCGTCTACGCCGTGTTTTTTCAGGTATTTTTTCAATATTTTTTCGTCCGAAAAGATCCCACGGTCATCCCTAGCTACTTGATTACCGTGTACTTGGTTGAAAGCCAAGTTATTTAAGATAAAAAGAACACAAGCGAAAGCCAGCAACATTGCGATGTATGAATAATATCTAATGTATCTATTCTGCCGGTAAAGTAGGGCCAGCTTAGAAAAAAAATATTTAGATTTTTGACGTATTTTTAAATTATGGGCTTTTCTATTTTTAGTCATCGATTATATTCTTCAATTAAAGTAAATTGTATTGTTACGTAGCTTAAAAAAACCGATTCAAGCATAAGGTAATCATATAATAAGAGTTTTTGATTAACAATCTTTAAACGTAAGCGTATATGGTGTATCATTATTGCAAAATGAGTATCAGAATATGAAAGATGTTAACCTACCATCAAATGACATTGACGCAGACGATTTAAGAGCTTCTTCGTTAAATAATTCTGAGGTGATTGTTGGTAATGTCCAGAAGAAGTCTTTTTTTAAGAATAAAAAGGTACTGGGCATATGTTTGTTAGTAATTGGTTTACTAGGCCTATCTTACTTAGGTTTCTTGAATTTTTATAAAACCGCAGAAAAACAAGGCTTTAAAGATATAGTAATTGGCGATACGACAATCACTAAAGCCGATATTGATAGATATGCTCGAAGTATCGAGAATTATAAGAAAGATAATCCTGACCTGAAATTTAATCAGTCAGCAAGCGAGATAGCTATAGATGATTTGGTTATGAACGCGGCGCTAATAAAAGAAGCAAAAGAGCGCAAAAAGTCTTTAACAGAGGCAGAGCTTAGAAAGATCTATAAGATTCCAAAAACTACTACTGATTATCAAGCGACAGTTAAATCCTGGAAGTCTTACGATGGGTCGGGCTATTTTGTCTATACGGTTGAAGAAAATCTACAATTACGCAAGAAACTAACAGAGGATATTTTGGCGAAGAAATCAATATTTCTAACAGCTGTCAATTTTGACGCGCCATTTTTTAGATTAGAAAAAAACGCCAACAAGTTAAAGGGTCTTCATGAACAAGCTAAAGACAGACTAACCAAAGAGCTATTGCCGTTATTCCAGAAAAAACTTAGTAAATCAGAAATTGCCAAAAAAGCCGATGTTAACTATGTCGATAACCAAAAAGAACCAAATGACATCTATAAACTTTTTATGAAAAAAATCGTGACTACTGCTGGTTATATGGAGCAGTACACATCATCTCAAGTTAGCAATCCAAAATTTAACGATATGAAAACAATAGAAAAATCAGGCAAGCTTAACGAATCATTTTATGATTTGGATAATGTTGATTACGGTATTTTAATAAATGACCTAAAAAATACTAATCAGGAAATTGATAAGTTAAAAAACGTCGGTGATTATACAGGAGTATTTGCTTCAAAGACAGGTAGATATATGATTGCTAGACTCGAGAAAAAGTCCGGTGGTGATTATTCTAACTGGGAAGAATTCTTAAATAAATACAAAGAACAGTCAATTCCAAAAGAGAACAAAATTTCTAAATCGTCCCAGAGTAATGCTAAAAAGTCGCCTAATCTTTTGTCGCAACTGGCGACTCCACAGACTGTGAAAGCCCAGAGCGTGGTTCCGGGCGGGTGCGGTAGTCATCAAATTACGGCTTCGATTGCATTAGTCTTTCCAAACGGAGCAAGTGCTCAAGCACTAGTAGCGATTAGTCAATCAGCTAATGTATGTCTTCCTGGAGGTGCTAGCGCGTGGGGCGATGGATATGCATCAATTAGCGGTACCTGTTGGGGGTCACCACCTACTTCATCCTACACTTTGCCTTCGGGCTATAGGGTTACGGCTGACCTAACAAGTACCTGGAGTCCAAGTGACACGAATGCTTACCATGTATGGCAAAGGATGGTTTATTTGGCAAGAAATTATAACCCGCCACCACCAAACCCACCACCAAACAATAATCCAGGAAACCCTGGAGGAAACCCCGGAAACAATCCTGTTGAGCCGACATGTTCAGTAAGCGCGACTCTGTCGCAAAATCCTACTACGCTCCAATACAACGTAACAATTTCTTGGTCAAGCAGTCATAACCAGAGTCAATCGCTAAGCTGGTCGGGTAGTGGCCAAAGTGGCGTAACCGTAGAACAAAATGTGACGAGTTTTCCGCGGACGTATACAGGCACATTTACGAATGGCAACTTTGATCCGCCTAGATCCGTGACCTGTTCTGACACTGTAAACTTAACGGGACCGCCACCACCTGAACTACCAACCTCACCAATGCTTCAACCGTATATGCGTGTCTATGGTAATGACGTGATTGTCGGCAGTGTCTTTAAAAATGATGCCGGAGAATGTGAAACGACCAGTACTAGTGAACCGATAACTGGTATAACTAAATCTAAAATTGTCGATGACAAACGGGTATATGCCGGTGCATCTGGTCAGTTCGCGGTTTTTGATAATAGTAAAGATGAATATTGGAAACCACCGTATGGAGACATCAAGCAGTTCTTTAGTGACAACCAGCGATCTCAGGCCTCTGTTGACCGTACTGAACTAGGCGGTCTTACAATGCCCGGAAATACCATACCCCCCAATGACTTAACTTTCGGCAATCATTATAGTGTTTACACGCCAAATAAATCTGGTAGCGATAAAGTAGATGATGTTAATTATCCAGGCTGGTGGAAACAAAAAAGTGGTAGAGTCCCAGCTTGGGGTGGCAATAGTGGATTAGTGATGTGCATACCAAATTATTATGGTGACACAGAAGCCGCTGGCGTTAAATCAGTTCCTGGAGGCATATTAAGCGATATAGCCAGAACTCTTACCCTTCCGATTGAAGATACAGAGCGAAAACTACTACTCGTCAACGGTGATCTATTTATCGATAAAAATGTAAAGTATAAAAATACATCATGGGACAGCGTATCTGATATTCCTAATGTAACAGTAATCGTAAAAGGCAATATTAGAATAGACAAAGACGTCACACAACTTGACGGAATATATGTCGCTCAACCTAAAAATTCTGCTTCTGGCAATAATCCTGATGATGGAGGGTTAATATATACATGTTCTCAGATATATAGACCGTATCTTATTAGAGACCTAAGAGCAAATTGTGGCAAACAATTAGTTATCAACGGTTCCTTTATCTCTAAGAAAGTGATATTCCATAGGACTAAAGGTTCAGTTGTTTGTGATGAAAGACTTCCAGCTACCGTCCCTTGTACCCCTGCAGAGCCAAATGAATCAGCAGACTCTGATAATATTGCCGAAGTCTTCAATTTTAGCCCAGAGGCCTATATGACACCACTTAACGTCAGCTTGCAGTCGGCTTTACCATTCCAAAAGTACGATTCTATCACCAGCCTACCCCCAGTATTTTAACCAAAAATAACAGAAAATATACTTGCCTTCGACGGTTATGCTTATGGTATACTGGTCATAAGATGAGTTTATTGTCCGGAGTATCTGATTTTTTTGGACTTGATCTCGGCACCACAGCAGTTAGAGTCGTAGAGTTAAGAGGGGGTGGGCCGACCAAGCAGTTGTTTAAGTACGCCTCCGCGCCAATAAATAGTGCGATTGCAGCTAGTGATGCTGATAATGATCAACATAAAGTAGCTCAAGTTATCCATGATTTAATAACTACATCGCAAATATCAACTAGAAATGTTGCTGTCGGTATACCGTCGTACAAGGTATTCACGACAGTGGTGGATATAGATAGACTTTCGCCTAATGATCTAGCTAAAACTATCCGACTTCAGGCGGATTCTCTTATACCAACACCGCTTTCAGAGTCAAAAATAGACTGGGCAGTAATAGGAGATTCACCCAAGGATAAATCTAAACAAGAAGTCTTATTGACTAGTGTTACCAACGAATATATAGAAAAACAATTGGATATTTTGGAGTCTATCGGTCTGAATGTTATAGCTTTCGAACCGGACAATCTGGCGTTAGCCCGCGCAATGGTAGCCCCTGAATCGACAAATCCGCAGGTTGTTTTGGATATTGGCCACAAGACTACTGATTTAGTGATAGTAATGAATGGTGCCCCCAGGCTAACTAGATCTATCCCGACTGGGTCTGAGGCTATTTTACGCTCGGCTGTACAGAACTTGGGCATAGATCAGAAACAAGCTGAACAGTTTGTTTTCAAGTTTGGTTTAAACAAGAACAAGTTAGAGGGACAAATCTACCAGTCTATTATCGGCACTGTAGATTTAATCGTTAGTGAAGTAGAAAAATCTATTAAATTTTTTCAAACACGCTACGTTGACACGCCTATTGATAGAATTGTTGTCACTGGTAATGCCGCTGGTCTCCCAGAGTTCCCACTTTACGTTGCTAATAAAACCGGCCTAAAAGTAGAAATAGGCAATGCCTGGAGAAATGTAGCCTATCCCCAATCCCAACAAAATGAATTGTTATCAGTGTCCAATAATTTCGGAGTGTCAATCGGTCTGGCGGAGAGGATAGAATGATCCAATTTAATCTATTACCATCAGTAAAGATCGAGTACATAAAAGCAGCTAGGACGAAGCGCATGGTCATTACGGTCGCTGTTTTAGCCGCCGGCTTTGCCTTCCTTTTGTTCATGATTCTATTCATAAACGTGAATGTGATACAAACCAAGCACATCAAGAACGTTACAAAAGATATAAAAGACAATGTGTCCAAATTGGAAGCAGTTGAAGATATAGACAAGGTTCTTACGGTCCAAAACCAGCTGAAAGCACTCCCGCCACTACACGAACAAAAACCTGCAGCCAATAGAGCACTGAGTTACGTCAGAAAATTGACACCAAAAGCAGCAAGCGTATCACAAGTATTAATTGACTTTGATGAATCTACAATTAGCATTGACGGGACAGCGAATTCTCTTGTAACAGTAAATAAGTTCGTTGATACGTTGAAATTTACAAAATATACAGTAGAAGGTTCTAATGAGTTAAAAAACGCATTTTCGGAAGTAGTGCTAAGTACATTCAGTATTAACGACGCCGGAGCCACATTCCAAATCAAATTAAAATTTGATCCGGTTATTTTTGACAATACTAAGGACGTGCAGCTAATTGTCCCCAGTATAATATCTACCAGGTCCCAAACGGAAAAACCAACCGATCTATTCAAAGCGCCGGCAACTAGCAAAGATAGAGAAAACTAGTAAGGAAAAACATGGCAAAAAGACACGTATCACAAAAAGTAACTCAGATTGACAGGGCGAATACCACCATGGTTGTTTGTGTGGCTGTGTCTGCATTCATCTTTATTTTTTCACTTGTAGCCAGTCACGCCCTTTGGTCCAAGATGTCTTACCAGAGCAAGATTATAGGTGCTAAAGAAAAGGCAAGAGACCAGCTGATTGCAAATATTAATAAAGTCGGGAATCTGGTGGTATCTTATAAAGCATTTGTAGAAACTGCCGACAATATATTAGGCGGGAGTCCATCTGGAAAAGGCGACAAAGATGGGAACAACGCAAAGATTGTGTTGGATGCATTGCCAAGCAAATATGATTTCCCTGGCCTGACGACAAGTATCGAAAAAATTCTAAAGAATAATAACAGTTCTATTAACAGTATTAGCGGGACTGATGATGAACTTTCTCAGGTTAGTAAAAATAATAGCAATCAGCCTATTGCAATGTCATTCAAGCTCTCTGCCGATGGTACATACGATTCTACGCAGAAATTACTAGGATTACTGCAGAATTCAATTAGACCAATTCACGTTAAGCAACTAGGATTGGCCAGTGCCGAAAATGGCATAGAGGTGACAGTCACCGCGGACAGTTACTATCAGCCAGAAAAAACTCTAACCATTCAGAAGAAGGTGATTAAGTAGCATGAAACAAAAAGATATTGCAGTCATCGTAGTAGTAGTCGTTATTAGTGGTTTTATTTCGTATTTTGTATCTAACGCCTTGTTTTCATCCCCCAAACGTCTTAAGACAGAGGTCGAGGTTGTGGAGCCTATAAGTGCTAGCTTTAGCCAGCCAGACAAACGTTACTTCAATAAGTCTTCTATCAATCCCACGCAGACAATTACTATAGGTGATAGCGAGAATCAACAACCATTTCAGCAGTCGAGTAACTAAGGGAGACTAGACCTATGAGTGTCTTGTCTGAAGATATACAAAAACAAGTCGAGCAAGCTTTAATTAGTAAAAATTTGCTCGATGCTGATTTAGCGAAACGACTTCGGCAAAAAGCCACTGATCAAAGTACGCCATTTTTACAATTGCTAGTGGTAGAGGGCGGTATATCCAATGAAGTTCTGACAAAAACAATAGCTAACGTCACCAACGTTCCTTACGTAAATCTCAGTAACGCAAAAGTAGATGCTAACGTGTTGGCGTTGTTACCTCAAGATATCGCCGAACTATACATGACTGTGCCATTGGGCGAGATGCAACATCGCCTAGTGGTTGCAATGCTAGATGCAGACAACATACAAGCTGTTGATTTCCTGTCAAATAAAATAGGTCGTCCACTGAAGGTATACGCTGCTTCTGAAGAGGGCATCCGAAGAGTTCTGAGCCAGTACGAGTCCAAGATAGATCAAAATGTAGCCAACGCCTTCAAAAAGCCGGACGAAACCACTGAGACAGAGTCCTCAAAAGAAGCTGCGATAGCACAAAATAATATAGAGTCAGTTGTTGCCGATTCACCAATTAGCAAGGCGTTATCCGCGATACTAGAATACGCCGCAAATAATAGAGCTAGTGATATACACATCGAGCCGTTGGCGGAAGAGATTAAAATACGAGCTCGAATAGATGGCGTACTGCGAGAAATAATGAGATTACCAAAGAGCACAGAAGCGCCGCTAGTATCTAGGATAAAAATTTTGGCTAGTCTAAAGATTGACGAACACCGCATTCCTCAAGATGGACAATTTACCGTACGCGTTGCCAGGCGTGATATAGATCTGCGAATTGCAATATCCCCTGTGGTGTGGGGGGAGCAGGTTGTAATCAGGCTGCTAGACAAATCTGGAACCAGCCTAAAACTAGAAGAAATGGGATATATGGGCCGCTCTCTAAAGCAAATTAGGGAAGCTTTGAAATTTTCTAATGGCATGG
The DNA here is from genome assembly GCA_964494845.1 of uncultured Candidatus Saccharibacteria bacterium. Taxonomy (GTDB): domain Bacteria; phylum Patescibacteriota; class Saccharimonadia; order Saccharimonadales; family JAGQNJ01; genus CAYRSA01. The sequence goes on from CAZBSC010000002.1 coordinate 37,456, forward strand.
TTCTTACATCTGGTCCTACCGGATCAGGAAAATCTACGTCAATGTATGCCTTGATCCAGGAAATTAAAAGTGAAGAAATAAACATAGTCACACTGGAAGACCCGGTTGAATACAAAATGCCTGGTGTAAACCAAATACAGGTTAATAACGAAGTAGGACTGACTTTTGCAAGTGGTCTGAGATCGATACTGCGCCAAGACCCAAATGTTGTAATGGTCGGAGAGATTAGAGATAAAGAAACCGCTCAATTATCTGTTCAGGCCGCATTAACTGGGCACCTTGTGTTTTCGACGCTGCATACTAACTCTGCTGCCGGCATTCTGCCGCGACTACTTGATATGGGCATAGAACCATTCCTAATCGCTAGTACTGTCCGGGCAGTTATTGGCCAAAGACTAGTTAGGCGTATCGGTGAGGACAAAGAAGAATACAAGTCCAGCCCGACCGAAACAGAGGCTATTAGATCGACCATAGGTCATTTATTGCCCGAAACTGAACAAGAGGCAGCTAAAGTGGCGCTTGAATTAGGCTATAAAAGCTTGCCACTAAGTGGCCAAACCGCTTATACTTTGTACAAGGGCAAAGACGGCCCCGATGCGCCCGGTGGATATAAGGGACGAATGGGCTTGTATGAGGTATTTAATATCAACGAAGATATCCAAAATCTCATACTAAAGCATTCAACAAGTGCTGAAATCCAAAAAGCCGCGCAAGCCCAAGGCATGATAAGCATGCGTCAAGACGGGTACTTGAAGGCTCTGGCCGGATTAACAACACTAGCAGAGGTAAATAGGGTGGCGGGAACAGAAAGCGCCTAATAAAAGGGGAATTTATCATAATTATGGGCACGACAAATACAACCAGTACATCTCAGGGAGAGATAAGAATCGAACCATTGCTTGATGAAGTAATAAAGAAAAAAGCTTCAGATCTTCATCTTCAGGTCGGGTTACCGCCTATTTTGAGAATTGATGGTAAGCTTGGGCCTGTTTCTGAAGCCAACTTGCTCACCGAAGAAAGTATCGAGACGTTAATTTTTTCAATTTTAGATGATGATCAAAAAAAGATTCTCCTAAAAGACAAAGAATTTGATTTTAGTTTTGCATACGGTGATTTAGGTAGGTTTCGTGTTAATGCTTTCCACGAGCGTGGTAACATCGCTGCGGCATTGCGGCTCATTCCTAACCAATTGTTGACGGTGGAACAACTAGGATTGCCGCAAATTGTCAATAAATTTGCTGATTTCCCAAGAGGTCTGGTGCTGGTTACGGGTCCAACTGGGTCTGGTAAATCAACTACGTTGGCTGCTTTGGTAGACAAGATAAATACTGAACGATCCGACCATATAGTTACCATTGAAGACCCGGTAGAATTTACCCATAAATCCAAGAAATCTGTAGTTGTACAACGCGAAGTTCATTATGATACCTATTCGTTTTCAGCCGCTCTTAGGAGCAGTCTACGCCAGGATCCAGATGTGGTCTTGATAGGAGAAATGCGTGACCTAGAGACGATTGCAGCAGCTATTACAATTGCCGAGACAGGACACCTAGTTTTTGCCACATTACACACCAATAGCGCAGCTCAATCAATCGACAGGATGATAGATGTTTTTCCTCCTCACCAACAACCACAAATTCGTTCTCAATTGGCAAATATACTAATGGCAATATGTTCTCAGCGATTAATTCCGTCAATTGGTGGGGGAAGACACGCTGCTGCGGAAATTTTGATTGCTACGCCAGCCGTAAGAAATATTATTCGCGAAGGAAAGAGTCACCAGCTAGAGGCCGTCATACAAACAGGATCAGAATTTGGCATGCAATCTATGGATAAAACGCTAGTTGGGATGGTTCAAAAAGGTCTTATTACTTATGATGAAGCTCGAAATTACGCTGTTGATCTAGACGAGTTAGACCGAATGATGAGGACTTGATAATAGACTATGCTTACATTCAAATACACTGCTAGAGACCCAATTAGTGGGAAAAAGGTATCTGATAAGATTTCAGCTGAATCTGAACAAGCTGCAACTAAAGCTATTCAGAAAGAGGGGCTTGCCCCGATTGCAATAACGCCTATGAACACTTCAAAGGGTGGCATTAATAGGTTCACTCATAGGATAAAAACAAAAGATAAAGTTTTGTTTTCTCGACAATTGTCTACCCTTATTAATGCCGGGCTACCCTTGGTGCAGAGCTTGAGGAATGTTTCGGGCCAAACCCAAAACAAAAAACTCCAAATAATAATCAACGATATTATTACTGATGTTGAATCTGGGCTCGCGTTCTCGGCTGCATTAGCAAAGTTCCCAGAGGTTTTTGATAACGTTTTTATTAACCTGGTGGCAGCAGGTGAAGCCTCAGGAACGTTAGATAAGGCATTAGATAGAATAGCTAACCAGAAAGAAAAAGACGCTGAAATTATCAGTAAAGTTCGGGGAGCCATGGTCTACCCGATAATTGTTTTATGCGTCATGGCGGCGGTGGTTATATTTATGATAGTCGGTGTTTTGCCAACTATAGAGCAAGTTTACAAAGGCATCCCGGGTGCTGAACTGCCATTTGTAACCAAGGCATTGCTAGGAATCGCCCACTTTACGATAAAATTCTGGTGGCTAGAAATTATTCTGCTAATCATAATTGTTTTCTCTACAAGCCGCTGGGCCCGTACACTCGGAGGCAAAAGAATAATTGATAAGTTAAAAATGCGGGCATGGCCTATAGGACGATTATTCATGAAACTCTACATGGCTAGATTTACCAGGGTAGGATCTACTTTGGTGGCAAGTGGTGTACCACTAATCCAAATGCTCGAAATTACAGGCAAGTCTGTAAGTAACATTCACATAGAAGAATCTGTCGGCCGGGCGATTGAAAAAGTTAAAGGGGGCAAAGCTTTATCTGATTCTTTGAAGGGAGATCCCAATTTCTTAGAGTTGGTGCCCGATATGTTGCATATTGGCGAGCAGTCTGGTTCAGTCGAGCAAATGCTATCCAAAACAGCTGATTATTACGAGAGAGAAGTTGACAACGAGATTAAGTCTATATCTACAATTATTGAACCTGCATTGATGATTCTGGTGGGCATAGTGGCAATAACAATCGTTACGGCAATATTGTTGCCAGTATATACTTTGGTCGGCAAGGACATTATTAAGTAGATATGGTTAAAAAATACTTGCTTTTGGTGTTCCACAGAGTTAGTATTTAAGCATAAGTATAAATAAACAATCCGCACAGGGGGCATATTGCGACATGAATAAACTAAAAACAAAACAACAGGGTTTCACGATTATAGAGGTCATGATTGTGCTAGTAATAGCATCAGTAATACTTTTGATAGTGTTTTTGGCTGTTCCAGCATTACAAAGAAACTCTCGTAATAATCAACGGAAGAACGATGTTAGTCGCTTATTGAGCGCAGTTACGGAATGGTCAAACAATAACAATGGCAAACTACCTACCACGGATGATGAGAAATTATCAGCACTGCTTAACGTGGGTCAGGGGAGCTATTATTCAGAGGCTCCGACTTGGCAATCTGGCAAAGTAACAAATAGTATGGATGCTGAGCACATAACAATTGTTACAAAAGCATCCTGCGATGCTAATGGCGATGATACTGTAACTACAGCTAGTGGCAGGCGTTTCGCTGTATTGTACGCGGTGGAAACAGGTAGTGGTACACCAGATAAAACTTGCACTGAATCTTGAGGATAACAATCTAGATTGATTTATAAAGCTTCATTCTGGAGCTTTATTTTTCTACTTGCAGTCAAAAAGGATTAGAATATAACCAAGATATGATTTTTATTATTTTAGTATTACTCGGCCTATGTTTTGGCAGTTTTGTTAATGCAGCTGTTTGGCGGATTCACGAGCAGCAATCAACAAAACCAAAGCATAATAATTTGTCCGTTGTAGCGGGAAGATCTATGTGCCCTAACTGCTCTCACGTATTATCCGCATTAGATTTAATCCCAGTTTTGAGCTGGGTTTGGCTAAGGGGAAAATGTCGTTATTGTCATAAAAAAATATCTTGGCAGTACCCAACAGTTGAAATCGCAACGACTGTATTGTTTGTTCTTTCTTATGTATATTGGCCGTTTAATTTTGATTCGTTAGGCATGCTCCAATTTTCTTTGTGGTTAGTTTTTCTAATTGGATTTATGGTAATTTTTGTTTATGACACAAAATGGATGATAATCCCCAATAGAGTAATATACCCACTAATCGTGCTCGGTATTGTTTATGTATTACTATCGTCAATAGCAAATGGCTCTTTTGACCCAATTATCCGAGCTTTATACGGAGTTATTATTGCCAGTGGCCTTTTCTATGGCTTGTTTCAAATATCTGGTGGTAAATGGATAGGTGGTGGTGATGTGAAGCTTGGATTTGCAATTGGTCTAATAATTGGTGGGGCAACTCAAGCAGTTTTGGTGCTTTTCATAGCCTCTTTACTGGGATGCTTTGTTTCTATCCCACTATTAATTTCTGGTCAGGGCAGAAAAAAGAAAGTTCCGTTCGGTCCATTTTTGATAATAGCTACGTTTGTAGTTATGTTGTTTGGTGCTAGTATCTCAACTTGGTATCAAAACAACATTCTACTACTGTAAAAAGGGTCTATTAGACCTTCTTGCTTATGCTATACTTAAGTCAATGGGTAAAGGGGTAAGAAATACCAAACGATCTCCGTATCGGAGGCGCAATGGCTATACAATTGTAGAGACCATGATATTCTTGGCTGTTTCAGGGGTTATACTCTCCACTTCTTTGTTATTTTTCAGAGGCAGGCAAGAAAGAATCCAGTATACACAGGGTGTTCGAGAGGTTGAGTCACAGATAAAAACAATCATGAATGAGGTCTCTAGCGGATATTTTCCAAATGATGGTAGTTTTACGTGCGCAGGAGGTGGGGCAGCTGGACCAATCTTGAATTTTGCTGCGACGGGTGGCCAGGGGACAAATGAAGATTGTGTATTTTTGGGCAAGGTAATCAGGTTTAATGAAGGTTCAAACTATTCTTCATATTCTGTTCTCGGGTTAAGAAAAACAGGCGATGAATTGTCATCGACTCTTGCAGGAGCTAAGCCCATAATAAACGAGAAGATTGGCGAAACCTATGCATTGCCCTGGGGAATAAAAGTGACAAAAGTTGCCAACGTAGACGGTACGCCACCGAATATCAGTTCCGTAGGTTTGATATTATCTTTAGGAGCATCGTCGGGCGCTCCTGACCCAGCTGGCTTTTCATCAGGTTCTAGGTCCGCTGATTTATTGCCAATTATCGACACTAACGGATTAAGTGATGACTTTTCTAGAGTTTCATCAGGTGTTAATGGAATGTTAGATAGCCAAAGACGCCCGAAAAAAATAATAATTTGCCTGGTTTCAGGTAGTGGAGATAGAAAATCTGCGATTGTTTTAGGTGGTGAAGGCAAGCAATTGAGTGCCGAAACATTTATAGATTCAACTTTCCCGGAGTGCAATTAAATTATGATTAGGTTTCATAAAAATCAGATGGGGGATACGATAGTAGAAGTTTTGATTGCTGTTGCAGTCATGGGTATATCTATTGGTCTTGCGTACGGAATTTCAAATCGCAGCCTGAAGTCTGCTCGTCAGTCACAAGAAAGACTGGAAGCACTTAAACTAGTTGAGGGACAAGTTGAGCAACTAAAAGCATTATCATATTCAACGGATAATAAAGGAATTTTTTCCGAAAATTCAGCTTTTTGTATAAATAATGGCGATAAAGTCGTTTCGACTGATTTAATTCTAGGCGACCTAGATTCAGACCCACTGACTAAATATAATCCGGACTGTATAAAGGGCCTATATCACATAGCCGTAAAGCGTAATAGTAACGAATTTACTATTGCTGCTAGGTGGTTTGGTATCAATGGTCTGAATGTCGAAGAAGTTAAATCAAGGTATAGGTTATTCGATCAATGATGAACATAATAAAGCGACTATACAAAACTCAATCCGACGGTTTCACTATCATCGAACTGATGATTGCGATTACGATTTTCTCAGTAGTTCTCTTGGCTGCAGGAGCAACACTAACTCAAATAAGCAGACTTTATTATAAGGGCGTAATAACCAACAAAACTCAAAATATTTCTAGAAGTTTAATTGATGAAATATCTCAAAATCTACAATTTAGTAGCGGTGTAGTTAATTCGGCTGCTAATGGCCAGACGCAGAGCGTGTGTATTGGCTCAACTCGATATACGTTCGTTCTTAATAAACAGATTAAACAGGGAGATCCAGGAAATTTGCACGCTTTGTGGCGAGACAAGATATCCGGGGTAGGTAGTTGCGGCGATAACCAACCAAACCTATCTGATGAAAATCCGGTTGGCGATGAGGGCAAAGAGCTGTTAGAAACTGGCATGAGATTGAAGTCTTTGTCTGTTACAGATACTGGCCGTAACGAAATATATTCAATAACTGTCGGTGTAATGCACGGAGATGACGATCTTATTAACTTTACAAGCCCGGGGAATCCGAAGGACTGCAAGGGAGATATCACTGGTTCGCAGTGGTGCGCATTGTCCGAATTAACTACTCAAATATATTCTAGGGTTCGTGTACACTAATAATATTATGAAAAGCGTTAGAACAATAAATAGATTGGCCAAAGACGAAAAAGGGATAGCCTCAATTATGGTGGCAGGTATATTTATCGTCATAATATCATTAGTAGCTACGGGTTTTGCTACATTAATGCGCCGCGAACAGCGACAAGCATTAGACAAACAGTTGAGCACGCAGGCATATTACGCCGCTGAATCAGGGGTAAATGATGCAATAAAATATTTAGCCACCCATCCTTCGGCAAAGTCATCGGACTGCAGTAAAACTGCTGATGTAACTGGGAATACTTCATTTGGGACAAATAACGATGCGATCTCATACACTTGTGTTTTAGTTGATACCACTCCTGATTCATTAAATTACAACCCGATTTCTACAGACAAATCTACAATTTTAAAACTTAATGCAGCGGGGGCGGATACCATAAATATTAGCTGGCAAGATTGGGCAAATAATCAAAATTATGTAACTGCATCTGATGGCCATCCGTTATCCAACGCAGATTCTAGGGGAGTATTGCACGATGAAGTATGGCAATCAGGCGTTCTTCGCGTATCTTTGATGCCCATAACTCAACCAATCACCAGAGAAAAACTAATAAAAGAGACCCAGACGTTGTTTTTGTATCCTAACTTGAACACCACAACCGGTAGAAAGGGTACTCATCAATTTTCTGCATCTAAAGCCGGACAAGGTGTTTTTGTGGACGGCGAGTGTAATCCTGCCAATAGCGATATTAATCCTGAAATAACCCCCTATGACTGTAATATGAAGATTACTAACTTACCTGCTGGGGTAGATTCTTACTATATTCGGCTAAAATCGATCTTGACTAACCATTCTGTTCAGATCACCGCTAATGGTGACGGTAATCAGATTGAGTTACCAGGAACGCAAGCCGTCATTGATGCTACTGGTAAAGCTAACGACGTGCTTCGTCGAATTCAGGTTAGAGTTCCCCTAAACGCAGATTATAGCTATCCAGAGTTTGGTTTAGAGACAACTAATGCGATATGTAAAGATCTAGAATTATATGTTCATATTCCTGGCGCATATCCTAATGCAGACAGGGATAACTGCTCATAATTTAACTTGGATCTTTGTGAAATTGATCGTGGATCTTTTTAAGGTGTGGGTCTGTTACGTGGGTATAGATCTGCGTGGTTGCTACGTTACTGTGGCCTAGCATGGCCTGAACGCTTCGTAGGTCTGCTCCGTTCATCAGTAGATCGGTCGCGAATGAGTGTCGCAAAGTGTGTGGGGACACATGCTTAGTTATGCCCGCTAACTTTGCGTATCGTTCAACCAACCTCTGGATGCTCCTTGCAGTTAGTCGTTTGTAGTCTCCGGTCATATCAGATTTAGAATTACCGCTGTAACTGATAAACAATGCCGGCAAACTGTCACGGCGCATGTCTAGATATTTCTGGACCCAAGTTGCGGCCGACTCGCTAATAAATACAGGCCTGTCTTTTTGCCCTTTGCCCCTGACCATAAATTCTCGCCTAGTCATATTCACGTGGTCTCGGTTCAGTTTGACCAGTTCCGATACGCGCAGACCGCTGGAGAAAAGTAGCTCCAGTATTGCTCTGTCTCTCAGACCAGATAACTCGGATATTTTAGGCTGCTCGAAAAGCCTATGCAGGTCTTCTTTGTCTAAAAAAGTCACTTGTTTGCGCCTGGTCCTTGCGAGCTCTATTTTGTCGGCACTCATGGCCGGGATGCCACGTTTGGCGCAGAATTTTAGAAAACTCCTTAGAGCTATCAAGTGATAGTTTTGGGTCGATTTGCCGAGCTCGTCCGCAGTATTTGTTCCTAAACGGTTTAGCCATAAGCGCCACTTCTGAATCATTTCAGGGTTTATATCTTTTACTGCTATGTCTCCAGCATAATCTTCCAGCCTAGTAAGGTAATGATCGTAATTAGCAATAGTTTTCTGAGAACGATTCTGCTCTATTTCTTGATATTCGAGGAAATCGGTCTTTGCTTTTGTGAATAGCATATTATTATTGTATATGACATTAGCACTTTATGTTTCACTTATGCTTTAACTGACGATTTCCATCTGTTATAATTGAAATTAACTTAGCCGTGGGCAAGTTGAACAAATCATTAGTGCAAAGGAGCATAAACCTCGTGGAAAGAACATTGATTATTGCAAAGCCAGACGCCGTTCAGAGAGGTCTAGTTGGCGAGATTGTACGAAGGCTAGAACAAAAAGGCCTTAAGCTAATTGGCATGAAAATGATGAGTCTCGATGACGCGATACTAAAAGATCATTACATTGAGCACGTCGATAAGTCTTTTTATTCAGACCTAGAATCTTTTATGAAAAGCTCTCCTGTTGTGGTTATGGCATGGGAAGGATTCGAGTGTGTCAATTCTGTCCGTATCCTAGTCGGGGCGACTAACCCAAGGGCTGCTGATGCTGGAACAATCCGTGGCGACTTTGCGATAGGCGAGGGCCGCAACCTTGTACATGCTTCTGATAGTGCCGAAACCGGCACTAAGGAAGTTGCTAGATTTTTCAGTGATACCGAGCTATTCACTTATGAAAAGTCAGAGTATGCAAATGTCTATCCTGACCACGAACGCAATTAGTCTAACTATATTTGGTGTCCCCATCACGATTCGAACGTGAATCTAGTCCTTAGGAGGGACTTGTTCTATCCATTGAACTATGGGGACATGCGTCCGACTAATGACAAAATCATCATAACCCAAAAATGCTGTTGTAACCATCAAAACTTGATATAATATATTTGTTCGATAAAAAACAAAAATGAAAAAACAAACCAATCTGGTTTTAGCTGGTTCAATAATCGGTATATCGATAGCTTTAATGCTATTCGCAGTTTCCAAATATCGTTGGACTGGAACAAAAACCCCAGAAAATAATGCCGATAATCCAATCACCTTCGTTGAATCGATGTTTCGTGGTATTGATAGAAAACCTGAACTATCCAGCACTATAAAAAAAGCAGAATTGGACCCACGAAAACCCTCCGACCAAACGCTCGTAACTGCTAATAACCAAAACGACTTAGATAAATTCATAAAATCGAATAACTTGGATGAATCACAAATCCACAAATCTAACTCTCTACCCAATACATACATTGTTTACAAACCGAAGGATCAGTTGAGTGCAGACAGTGTTAGTCTGGCAGAGAGAAAAAAATATTCGTCACTCTACAATTTTATGACTCAGGATGCTATATATCCACAGTGGTACACCACCTCCATTAGAGCCGATGATTACTGGGCTGAGTCGACTGGTTCTACTGGCACTACGGTTGCCGTAATAGACACAGGGTTTGCTCTAAATCATGAAGATCTAGATGGTAGGTGGGCTGCAGGTGGGCATGATTTTTATAATAACGATAATGACCCATCAGCAGGGACCACAAATCCTAATGGAGGGGCTGTGTCACACGGAACAATGGTGGCCGGGCTTATCGGTGCAACAGGTGATAATGGAGTAGGCGTTGCAAGCGTGAACTGGAAAACAAAAATCTTACCCCTCCAGGTTCTCAGTGATAGTGGATCTGGTTGGACTGATGATATAGCGGCAGCAATTGACTATGCTGTTGAGCATGGTGCAGATGTCATTAACATGAGCCTCGGCTCTAGTGGGGAGGACCCGATACTTAAAACAGCTATAGACAGTGCAGTTGATGCCGGAGTCACTGTTGTTGCGGCAGCAGGAAATTGCGGCGCTAGCAACTATGCTTATCAAGGCTGTTCGTACCAAGGAGAAATACTATATCCCGGTAAATACGACAACGTTATTTCGGTTGGGGCAACTGATAGCTCGAATAACCGAGCTGATTTCAGCAGTTACGGACCAGAAATCGACATTACAGCGCCAGGATACGGTGCCATCAGGAGCAGCATGTGGATCGCCGCGAATCGAACCTCAGCATACAACAGCGTGTTGGCTGGGACATCATTCGCTTCACCAATAGTGGCTGGCATTGCAGCACTACAAATTGGTGACAACCCCAGTCTTTCGCCTTCTCAAATAAAAGACCGCTTGATTGCTTCTGCGAATAAAGTTTCGGGTATGGGTGGTAAATTCTTCACAGATTATTATGGCTACGGGCTAGTGGATGTATACAAAGGTTTTCACCAATCATCTTGCGTTAGTGACGCAAATGATTCAGCAGGCGATAGACAACAGATACTGTCCGAGCGGCAAAATTCAAAACAAAAAAATGCTCTGTGGTATATTCGCCGGAACAATACTGACTCTTTTTGCGAGGAGCTAAAGGCCTGGAACGGCAATTATAGTCAGTGGAGACATCAGGTGGTAACTAATGTACCTGCTCTAGAATCAGATTCCGAAAAAATGTTGTTTGCAGACATTGACGGTAATGGCGCAACTGAACTAATTCGAGTCAAATATAATGATATCTCTGGAAAAGTGAAACTATATTTTTGGGATAGCACCCTTCAGGATTGGGCGAATCAAGTGACAACAAATCTAGATAACTCGGATATGACCCATGGGGATGTGCAGGCAGCAGATACTAATGGTGATGGCAAAGATGAACTATTCTACATTAAATACAACAACACCAGCTCCGGGAGAGTTCAGTTTTATAAGTGGAACGGCACATACAGTGGATGGTCTAAAAAATACGTTTCTCTGTTGAGTGCAAGAAGCATGTCTAACGGCATAATAATCCCTGCGGATACGAATGGTGACAAAAAAGACCAATTTTATTTTGTTAAATACAATAAATCTAAGAGAGTAGAGATCTACGGTTTTTCGGGTAACCTGAAGTCCTGGACTCTAAAAAAATCTACTAATCTAACCCCAATTACTCCAGCAACTGGTTTAGTTATTTCGTCTGATACAAATGGTGACCAAAGAGATGAGTTTTTGTTCATAGACAAAGAAACACCTGGCACTAATATAATTATTTATGAATGGAATTCACTTTTTACAAAGTGGGTATCAAAGAAAACAACAAATTTACCCAAATTCTAGCTTTTCAAACATTTTGTGATTTCATCTTTAATAGGTTTAGCGACTAAGTTGTCGTTGAGGTACAATATGCTTATGTTCGAGGTCAAAAATTATTTAGGCAAGTGCTGGATTTCAAAACCAAAAGGTGGCAAGATAACTGGCCCGAATAAAATTATGAATTTCATTATATATTTATCGTGTATTTTCCTTTTTGTCTTTTCCCCGGTTGCGGCTCATGCCCAAAGTAGTCAATCATCTAATTATAAAATCGACGAAAACTTTATTGGCCCTGGGGGGTTAATTGACAGCAGCTCGCCTAGTTATAGTGGTAGTGAGTCTGTTGGCGACACTTCTGTTGGCGATGCTTCTTCGAACAACTTCAAATCAAAATCTGGATATACGACAACTGATGATCCAAGACTTGTTTTCGAAGTTAGTACTTCTAATGTTAACTTTGGCGCATTATCTTCTAGCACAGCTGTTACGGCAACTTCTGACTTCAGTGTAATCAATGAAACAAGCTATGGCTATATAGTACAGACAGTGGGTAGCCCACCTGCTTCTGGGGGTCACAGTATAGATGCCATGTCAGTAACTGGTCCATCTCTAGTTGGTGTCGAGCAGTTTGGCATTAATTTGGTGTCTAATACGTCTCCGGCGGTGTTTGGTAGTAACCCACAATTTATCCCTGACAGTTCCTTTTCTAGCGGTGCGGCTGCAAGTGGCTATAATACAGCTAATAATTTTCGCTATGTTGACGGCGAGACTATCGCTTCGGCTAGTGCGAGTTCTGGACAAACAAATTATAGAATATCGTATATTATCAATGCCGCGACTACCACTCCAGGAGGAAGCTATACCGGAGCCCAAAGCTTAATTTGCACAGGGACGTACTGACAGTGTTAGTGAAAGCGGTTTAATTTTGACTTTATACTTGCACTATGGTAAATTTAAGCGAAAGCATTTATATAATAATTATAACTATATAAAAAAATGAAAAATATACAGACAAAGTATTTCTTAAACCAAAAATCAATTTATCTGGCTATCTCAGTATTAAGTATTTTGTCGTTCGTAGGGATGCCTTACTTCCAGTCTATAGCATCCGCTGCCCAAATAACGTCTAGAAAGGTTACTCTTTCAAGCTCTGGAGCAGCAGCTACTGGTGTCAGTTATACTTTTACATCCGCAGCCCTGCCAACCACCGGAACTGCTGTGAAGTCAGTCAGCCTGACTGCCTGCACGACTGCGTCAGGCACTTGTACTACACCTACAGGATTTGTTAACTCATCTTCTACACTCGCAGCACAGCCTAGCGGGGTAGGGGCTGGCTCGGGTTGGACCGTAAACACTTCTACCGCAGGCAGTCTACGTATTGTAAATGCTGCAAATGCAACGACACCCTCCGGGACTGTGTCAATTGAGTGGGATGCTGTCACGAATCCAACCGCAGCCAATACTAGTTTTTATATGCGAATGACAACTTACTCAGATTCTGCCTGGACTACCGCGGTTGACTCCGGCACAGTAGCTGTCAGTACTACTAACCAAATAACTGTAACGGCAACAGTTGACGAATCCTTAACGTTTTGTACAGGAGCCTCTGGCATCACTACCAGTAGTTGTAGCGGCGCAACCGGCACAAGTGCATCATTGGGCACTTTAACATCAAGCTCTACAGGGTCTGCCACATCTCAGCTTGGAGTAGGTACAAATGGCCAGACTGGGTACTCGATAACTGTTAGTGGTACAACCCTAACATCCGGGGGTAATACAATATCAGCCTTAGCTTCTCAGACAGCAGCTGCAGTTGGCGGAGAGCAATTTGGGATAAACCTGCGCGATAACGCTACTCCAAATATAGGTTCTGACCCTGATGGATCAGGTAGTGGAACAGCGACATCAAACTATAATACAGCAGACCAATTTAGGTTTGTCTCTGGCGACTCAATTGCCAGCAAGAGTGGATCAGAAGATTTCCGACGATTTACCGCCTCATATATTGCTAATATTGGATCGGCAACAGAGGCCGGTACATATTCAACAACTCTGACTTACATTTGCACAGCTACTTTCTGAGGATAATATCATGAGAAACGCCCACTTTATTATTAAGAAAACAATAGTTTTCTTTTCACTATCGATATTAATTTTCGCATTTATGTCACCTGAAAAAATTTCGGCTGCTCAAATTACCTCTAGAAAAGTTACACTTAGTACGTCCAGCCCGTCTGCTAGTGCTGCCACGACCACCTATACATTCAATTTTACGTTGCCTAGCTCTACGGTGCTAAAATCATTCGAAGGCTTAGTATGCACAACCGCCTCTGGCACCTGTACGACACCAACAGGTTTTTCGGTTGCCTCATCTACAATTACTCAACCTACAAATTATGGGGATGCTAGCGGCTGGACGGTCAACACCTCTACAGCTGGTTCGTTGAGAATGAGCAAATCTGGTAACTCCGCAGCACCGACAGGTAGTCAAACTGTAGTATTTAATAATGTTCAAAACCCAACAACCGCAAACTCATCGTTCTATATTCGCATGTCATCCTTCTCTGATGCTTCATGGACAACAGTAGTTGATAGTGGCGTAGTGGCTGCTAGCACGACCAACCCAATACAATTAACTGGCGTAATGGACGAATCTTTAACATTTTGCACCGGGACATCAATCACAGGGACTAATTGTGGGACGGCTAGTGGAACTAGTGTAGATTTTGGCACATTCTCATCTACATCTCCTAGCACCGGAACATCGGTTATGGCAGCATCAACGAATGGTCAAACTGGTTACGCGATAACAGCTAACGGAGCAACACTTACTTCTGGTTCGAACACAATTACAGCACTCACTAGCCCGACAGCATCATCGGTTGGTTCAGCCCAGTTCGGCCTTAACCTAAGAGATAATGCTACGCCAAACATCGGCACAGATCCATCTGGAGCTTCCGGGTATAGTTATGGATCTGGATATGGCACCACCGATAGTTACAAATTTGTCACAGGTGATAATGTTGTTACGCGTTCTAATCAAGGTGATGCGACTGCCTATACGGTTTCATATTTAGTTAATGTTCCAGGTAGCCAACCGGCCGGTACTTACACGGCTACAATGACATATATTTGCACAGCTACGTTCTAAGAAGCTATAATGTCCACAGAGTTATGAATATCAACCAAACCAAAGTTATCGGTATGCGAAGGTTATGGTTCTTCGCGGCTATTTTTCTAGCGTTAATTAGTTTTGCCTATATCGGAAAATTTTCCCAGTATGTTTCTGCGCAAACGGGAAGAGGGCTAGAGATATCACCACCGCTAATAGATAAGAAGGTTACTCCCGGTAAGCCCACATCGATAGAAATTCGCGTTAGAAACGTAACCAAATCTCGGGTCATAGCAAAAGCTTCGGTAAATGATTTTACGGCCCAAGGCGAGGGAGGCCAACCAAAAGTTATAACTGATGAAAATGCCGATCAAACGCCCTTTAGTATCAAACCATGGATTTCTAGCGTTCCAAATCTAGACCTGGCCGCAGGAGAAGCAAAAACGGCTAAAATTACACTCAATGTTCCTAAAGATGCATCTCCTGGAGCGCATTTTGGGGTTGTTCGTTTTACGGCAGTGGCTCCGGAAACTGAGGATAGTGGAGTGGCGCTTTCTGCCAGTATAGGCACGTTGGTTCTTGCAAATGTTAGCGGCAGAGTAAAAACGTCAGCTATTTTAGAAGAAATTTATACATCACAGTCAGGTAACAAAAAAGTTCTTTTTGAATACGGCCCAGTTACATTTACGGAGAGAATAAAAAACACGGGGAATGTATATTTTAAACCTGTTGGTAACTTAAGAATAAAAAATATGTTCGGTAAAGAAATTGCTAACCTGGGCGTTAATGAAAAAAGAGGTAACGTGCTGCCAGGGACTATACGTCGTTTTGAGCAGTCTATCAGTAATAAATATATGTTTGGAAGATATACTGCTGATTTGAGCGTGCTTTATGGAGATTCGAATCAGCAACTCAGCGGTCAGTTAACTTTTTGGGTAATTCCCTTCAAGTTAATTGCAATCACCCTAGGTTTGGCTATAATTGCATTCTTTGGCTTTAGGCAAATAGGCAGATCATACAAGAAGAGATTAATTAAACAGATAGATAAACAAAATAATAAAAAATAAGTGGGTAATTAGCGGTGTATAATAAACTGCTCTCAAAAACTAAACTTAGCCACCACGGGCACACCGGCAAGGTTTTGCACCATAGCCATACAATGTACCCGGTTTTAGTAGTATTATTGGCGATGACTGCACTTATTGTTATATTAGCAAATCATTCCGTTTATGCGGTCGGGAGTGCATCAGAACAAGGCGATATTAGAGTTAGCGGCATAGTGAAAGGCCCCCCGCCTACACAGCAAGCAGTAATTACATCTCCTACTACCGGTACTACTTATCGAAACAGATTGGTAGCGATCAGCGGAAAGTGTGCGTATGGTTTTTTTGTCGATGTCTATTCTAATAATATATTTTCAGGATCCGTTGAGTGCGACAAAAATTCAAATTTTCGTTTGTTTGTCAGTTTGTTCCCTGGCAAAAACGTGTTAATAGCAAAAGTTGAAGATGCTTTGGGCCAGGATGGGCCAGATTCTGACCCTGTAATTGTTTATTATAATGAACCAGAAGAAATACAGAGTTCAGTTGTGTCAGATCTAGCCGTTAAGCTAAAAGATAGATACGTTGGTTTGAACCCGAAACAAAATTTTAATCTTAGACCTGAACTTATTGGGGGGAAGGGCCCTTACACTCTGGATATTGACTGGAAAGATGGGGAAAGTTTTCACGCCGACTTAAAATCTGAAGGCTTAGTTACTGCTACTCATAACTATGCCAAACCTGGTAATTACAGAATTACCGTGCTTGCTGCAGACAGTCATGCACGGACTTATCAAATTGGTACAATGGTTATCGTAAACGGAGTATCCCAAGAATTATTTGCAACCGGGAACAACAGCAATAGTCCCAGTCCAACACCAATCAATAGTATCCACTCGGTAATAACATTTAGCAAAAAAGGCACCATCAATAAAATAATACCTGTGGATAAGAATTT
>CAZBSC010000003.1:0-7993 GCA_964494845.1 uncultured Candidatus Saccharibacteria bacterium
TATATTATAGCATAAAATGCACACTAAAGTCAATATAACAAACCTTTTACACTTATGTTTATAATAGGATAATGAAAAATATGCACGCTAATCAGAGCGGTTTTATAACAATGATAGTCGGTTTGTTGCTCGTGTTGGTTCTTGCTATTGGCTTGGTATATCTCAGGGTTATAAAAGCGAGCTGATTCCCTGGGCTGCTAGACGCTATCTTGTAATTACTGAAACCTGTTTGTCGATGAAGTCTAGATCTTTTTCGAATTGTTTTTTGTTACTGTTGTGCAGAACAATCACAGCACACATTTTATGCCCATCTGATGATTTACCCACCTTCTGCCCTTTGTCGGCTTTTATATTTAGGTAAACAAGAGAATCTAATGAACGCAGTTTTTCTTCATTCTGCAAACCTATATATTCGCCACTTTCTTTTGGAAACAACTCTAAAACTGCGCACGGATCGTTTTTGGTTGCTTTAATCTCTGGTGTTTTGCCAATAGCAATATCAAGAGAAGCAGTAGTTATATCGATACCGTTGGCAAGGTAATGCATTTTATCCCGATATCCACCATTTCTCGCGCCGATTTCCACGATCTTTGGCCCGTTAGCAGTCATTATTATTTCTACATGAGCAGCAGAGTTTCGCATCCCAAGAGCTTTTATGCCTGCCTTGGCGCACTCAATTAACTGTTTTTGTTTTTCTTGCGGAAGTTTTGAGGGAAGTTTTCGGCTGTAATGAAAGTTGTCGTTATACCCAACGTCATGGCCAGTTTGATAGTCAACAATTTGTTTTAGTACGATTGGTCGCCCGCTACCGTCTATAAATGCATCGACAGAGTGAATCGTACCGTCTAGAAATTCTTCTATAATTATTGATGGAGTAGCTGCTGGCGCATATTTCGAATAAATATCGCCTATTAGATTCAATGATTGTTTATAATTCTTTTGGAGCTGGCTTAGTGAGTCGTTTTTTGTAACTAATAAGCTTTTTGAAAGATTTGCCGGTTTTAAAATAAGAGGGAAATGATGCCCAGCAGCAAATTTTTCAACATTTTTTATATTTGTTGCTTTTGCAAAATCAGGGCACAGATTTGATTTCGACTTGCTCAATAACCCTCGCATTTTGTATTTATCCGAACAGGCGGTAGCCGAAGCTATAGATAATCCGGGCTTTTTAAGTTGTTTAGCTATTTTAGCAGCCGTAATTATGTAGTTTTCATAAATTGTTATAACGCCATCTATTTGCCCCAACTCGTCTATCGCAACTTCAAGTTCACCTTCATTAGAAAAGTTTACGTATACATAGTTAGGATTTTTCTTTTGTGGTTTGTAGTATTTTGGGACGTCTTTTAAGACTATATATTTGTCACCGCGTTCTAGTATTTTTTTAGTCAATCCGCTGAAACTTTTGCCTACTATTAAAAAGCAATGCATGGTTGATATTATATCATAATTATGCTAAAATCAAAGTGGTTTTGTTAAGTTTTTAACTATATAATCCAGGTGAATAACATGGTGAACAAACGTCCGCACAGAAAAGCTATAATCGGTAGGACTGAGTTGATTGGCATAATTAACCCAGATATTGCTGATATTCCTACAAAAATAGACTCAGGTGCATTCAGGTCTGCTATTAATGCGAATAATATCAAGATTAAGTTCGTAGACGGTAAAAAAATATTATCCTGTGATCTACTAGGACACCCAACCTATCCGGAATCGATTGCTTTCGAAACTGAAAAATTCGGTAAGGTTTGGGTACAGAATTCTTTTGGTGTACGCGCCCAAAGATATGAGGTGCAACTAAAGTTGAAAGTAGGCTCGAAAATATTTATAACACCATTTACGTTGGCAGATAGGGCGAACAATTTATTCCCGATTTTGTTAGGCAGGAAAGCCCTAAAAGACAGATTTATAATAGATGTTTCAGAAGTTGGGGTCGATAGACTAAAATTAAAGAAACAGTACAATATTACTAGCATCGAAGATGTAGACAGCGAGTAAAAAATGAACATAGCAATATTATCAAAAGGTCCAGGAAACTATTCGACGAAACGCCTAAAAGAAGAGGCTGAGTTGCGTGGTCATAACGTTCGTATAATTAACTATGCAAAATGTTATGTGACTCTAGAACAAAGTAACCCAATAGTTCGTTACGAAGGGGAGCCACTCAAAGATATCGATGCAGTTATTCCAAGAATTGCAACTAACCTAACCAAATATGGTGGCACGATTGTTCGCCAGTTCGAAATGCAAGGAATATTTACTACGGTAGGTTCTCTCGCCATTTATAGAACGCGCGACAAACTTCGATCTATGCAGATACTGGCAAGATCCGGAGTCGGAATCCCAAAAACTGTTGTGTCTCGTGAAACTACAGAGTTAGAAGATCTTATAGAACTAGCAGGCGGAGCACCATTAATTATAAAAGTTGCTCGTGGTACTCATGGCAAAGGCGTAGTATTAGCTGAGACAAAAAAAGCTGCCGAGGCTGTGATGCAGGCTTTCTATGTCGAAGGCGTGAACTTTTTGGCACAAGAATTTATAAAAGAATCAGCTGGTACTGATATTCGTGCATTTGTTGTTGGCGGAAAAGTTGTCGCTAGTATGCAACGCCAAAGTCTAGATGATGATTTCAGATCAAACATACATCAAGGCGGGGAAGGCAGTTCTGTTAAGCTAACTGACGAAGAGAGAAAGACAGCACAAAAAGCAGCCAAAGCTATGGGTCTACCTATCTGTGGCGTAGATATGATGCGTTCTGATAGGGGACCATTGGTTCTTGAGGTGAATGCTAGCCCTGGGTTTACCATAGAAAAGGTGACGGGGCATAACGTTGCGGGTAAGATAATAGAGTATGTCGAACAAAATGCCAATCGAACAACCCGAAAAGACCGTGTCGGCGCGTAAATTCACAGCATCGACCAGGCGTTTTATTTATTTGATAGCTATACTTGTTCTATTTGTTTTAGTTGCTATATCAGCAAAATCCATGGTGCGCAGAAATGATAATTGCAGAATCAAAATTTTCGATATTAATTCGCCGGACAACCCACTAAAAAATATTTTTAGCAGCAAGCGAGCTGACTATAAATGTCTGAAACTAGAACAGGTTAGTAGTCCAGGAGCTCTGAAACAAGGATTATCGGGACGTATATCTATGCCTGAAGATCAAGGTATGTTATTTGTTTTTGATCGACCAAGCAGATATTGTTTCTGGATGAAAGATATGAGATTTCCAATAGATATTATTTGGTTGTCGGCAGACAAAAAAGTACTTGAGTTTGCAGAAAATGTAGAACCTAAAACATACCCAAATAATTTCTGTCCTGCTCAGCCAGCGCAGTTTGTAATCGAGGTAAATGCTGGGGTTGCGCGAGAAGTAAAACTAGAAGAAGGCAAGCAGTTACAATTTTAGGACTACCTCTGGTATTATTAAGCTTATGCTACCTTATATTATTGTAGGCATTATTCTGGGTCTGCCCGTTTTTTTTGGTATATTCTTTAGGGTTAGCGCGTCACATTTATTCTTTAGCGTGATGACAGGCGAACTACTAGGTAGATATTTTGGAGATGATATAGAGCATTTTATTGGTCAGACTTTTACGAATTCTAACCTCACGCAGTATGCTCATGCGATTGTTATTACTTTGCCAGTTATTTTGACCGCGTTGTTTTTGAAAGGCAGCGTCTCGAAAAGTAAAAGCATACTAAATCTATTTCCCCTGGTAATAACTAGCGTAGTTTATGCGGCGTTTATACTGCCAGTATTGCCACCTGACGTTCAGGCTTTGGCGGTGACTGTACCTTTCGGAAAGGACCTACTGGACACAAGTAATGCAATTATTGGTGGGGTCGTTTTGGTGCAACTAGTGGCCCTATGGTTACTTAACCGAGGCGACCGTAGCGGAAAAAAATCAAAAAAACGTGGTTAAATTTTACGGTTAGGCGGCTCTTTGTCCGGGATTTGCAATCCCACGGTCAATCATCAGGCTCAGAACCGTCCCAGCTGAGTCTCTAGCGAATTGCTGTACTAAGTTTAGGTCTTCACGGTCACCAAAAAATGGACTGCCGGGGTTTTCGTGATGTGCACGTTGCATTCCTTCACCAAGGGTAACTAACCCAACTGATACAGAATCGGCACCGTACGTGCCGTCTTCGAAGGGCTCAATTTCACCGGTTACTACTGCTCTCCATGGGTGCTGGCCTCCGTGTCCTATACCATTAACGAAATTACCCCCAACAACATAGCTGGTTTTTTCAACCGCGAATGACCACAATCCTAAGGTTGCTGGATTGCCCGCCAGTCTATTTAAAGCCATATGGCCAGCAACACTTGCAGTTAAACCTAATTGAACTTTGTCAAAAACTTTCTTATCCAACTGGTCAGGACGCAAGTCTGGCGGCATTACATCGTCGGTTTTTTTCTCGGTGTATTTTCGATATAGCAGGGCGCCTTTTGCTAAGATTTTTGGCACTCCGAATTTGCCCTGCATGACTGGTGAATGAGGATCTCCTGGAGTGTCAGCGTAATCATGATGGTCGCGGTGCACGGCCGCCCATACTCGTGGACGTGTTCCGGTGCCCCAGATAACCGTACGAGCTAATAGGCTAAGCGGCTTTGGTAGTTGAACGGAATTGTGGGTATATTCCCGGTGCATCCACGCAGTAGTGGCGACGACATCAGCGTAGCCGGCGGCTAGTCCAATCGATGTTGCTTTTGCTAGCTCGGATCCTTTAGGCAATCTCATTAGTGATATTTTATCAGGTTCGTCAATATTAAGTCGTGAGCAAGTTGCGAACTAGTTTTTTATTTTGAGTTACATTAGCGCGACAATATCAACTATTTTTTAAGCCTATGACCTTTGAAGAAACTTGACCAATCTTTTTCTCTAGGGCCATTCAAAACGAAGCATATATCAACCCCATAACTATTTTCAATGTATACCCATATATTATATAGTTCATCGTCAGTGATCGCCTCAGGGAACATTTTTTTAAGTTTTGAATATTCAATTGTTGTAATGCAGTCAATCTGGATTATAGGAGTAGACGCTTTTTCGAACGAGACAAGTTCTAGTTTCGGGCGCCTCACTAAGTCCAGATTGATAGTGCCTGATTCTATTTCGTGCCTTGTTGCAGGCAAAATGAAATCCCAGTCTTCACCTGTCGGGAAGCGGTAGTAGGCCGATGAACCACCCAACCTATTCCTAAGCTCAGCAATAATGGGCGAAAGCCCATCAAACCAAGGAAAGTTTATGCCAAGGTGATCGATCGCCGTGATTTGACCAGTTTCATGGATTCGATCTTTGAGTTCGTCTATTGTTATCGGTTTATATGTATGTGGGCTAGTTCGCTCTTGCCCAGTTTCGTTGCTAATATTCTTTGAAAGCGTGAAGTCATCACCAATAAACTCAACGGCGGGCTGTTCAATATCTTCAAATAGAATCTCGATTTTTGGAAATGAATCGTCAAGCGTTTGCTTGACGCTAAAGCCATTTTGATTTTGTTCGACGCAGTTTTTAATAATACTCGAAAATATGGCTGAGAAAGTTGGACCATCTGGAAGTCTCAGGATTACACGCTTGAGCAATGACATACTCACAATCATACCAGACAAAAAGGCCTCTTTTATAAGAAGTCTTTAATGGTGCTTATGCTTGGAGGGCTATAGTGGATGCTATTGCAACTGAGTTTGGCTTAAAAAGAACTATTCGTCACACTTAACATACCCATCGTTTATGGCGTCACAATAACCGGGAGGCGCACAACCATTTGGACGTATATCCTGTGGCTCTTTTAAACAGGCGTCGTATCGCTTCTGTCCGGCACTTCTAAAGGGTTTAAAAATAATAACGCTGCTTACAAATAGTAACAGTATGATTACAATAACTACCAACAGCCGTTTTTGGTTGATGACTTTCATAATCTAAGTATAGCGAATAAAAAAACTTTATTTACAGGAGTTTTAAACATAAGCGTATTGGAGGGCCAGGAGGGACTCGCCTACATTCTGCAGGCCCAGAACTTCTGCCAGGGCAACACAGTTGCCAGGTGAAGATTCTCTTGCGAAATGCCACAGGCATTTCTCACCCTCGACAGGTGTCGAGAATCCGAGTCAACTCAACCATGCCAACTAAAAAACCCACCAAAGAGGTGGATTGTTTAGTTGGAGGGCCAGGAGGGACTCGAACCCTCGACACCGGGCTTAAAAGGCCCGTGCTCTAACCAGCTGAGCTACTGGCCCGTGTTTATAGTGCTCTGTAAATGAAATTATTTGTGAAGGTACTTGTAGTTTTATGGCTAGAGCACAAAGGTGCTTATTGATTATGACGGCAAATCAGCGATTTGCCTATGCACCTGAACTGCTGGCCCGTATTTGGTTGATACAAAAATACGAGTAAAACAGAGTGAATTATCTCTGTTTTTGGGTAAAAAGTCAATGAGCTATGTTATGTTATACAAAAGCGTCGCAAGCAAATGAAACAAAAATATTCAATCAAGACAACGACATTTTTTACAGTTATTTTATTTTGTTTTCTATGTGGGCTTGGATTTGCAAGAATAGCCCCTGCTATTAACGGGAGTTGGGTTTGGTTTTTAGCAACTACAACCCTAGTCGGGTACAGTCTGAGCAGGTTCAATAAGTTGGTACTTTTATTTTTGCTGTCTATTGCTGTATTTAGTTCTGGTTGGTGGCGTGGCGCCCAGACTCTGAATAAGTTAGAAATCTATAACGACATTAACGGGCAGACTGTAACCGTAAAAGCTAAAGCTTTGAATGATGCAGTTTATGCTGACCGCGGGCAATTAGACTTTGCTGTCGGTAAAATAGAATTATACGAACCATTGTCTGTAGATTTAATAGGCGAGATTGGGGTCAAAGGTCTTGGTCTGCCAATTGTGTACCGTGGCGACGAAGTTTTAGTGACAGGAAAAATTTACAAGAAGCGAGGTGGGCAAGTAGCAGGTATTAGCTTTGCAAAAATGAAGCTTGTTGGCCGTTCGGATTCACCAATCGATACTGTGCGACGAAATTTTGCCGCGGGCATGCAAAATGTTTTGCCAGAGCCACTGGCGTCTTTTGGTATGGGGCTGTTGATAGGGCAGCGCACGACCCTCGATTCTAAGCTTGAAGAGACACTTATTGCAGTAGGTCTAATTCATATAGTCGCGGTTTCAGGCTATAACCTTACGATAATAATTGATGCACTGAGGCGAATTTTTAGAAAGGGATCGCGCTATCAAATACTAGTTTTTTCCTTGCTGCTCATTTGTATATTTTTGCTTTTCACTGGCTACAGTCCATCGATTGTTCGTGCGGCGGTAGTCAGTAGCCTGAGTTTGGTTGCTTGGTTTTTTGGCAGAAAATTTCGCCCGATATTGTTGCTGGCATTTGTTGCTGCATTGACCGCTGGCATAAACCCACTTTATCTTTGGTCCAATATAGGCTGGTATCTTTCGTTCACGGCATTCTTCGGGATATTAATAATTGCACCATTACTACAAAAACGATTACTGACTAAAAAATCTAGGGAAAAAGTAGTTCCACTAGTTCTGATAGAAACAATATCAGCCCAACTGTGTACAATACCGATAATTTTGTTTGTGTTTGGCCGGCTATCAGTGGTCAGTGTACTGGCGAATGTTTTAGTGGTCCCTTTCGTGCCTCTGGGTATGTTTTTCAGTCTGATAGCTGGGATTAGTGGAATGATGCATTTAGGTTTTTCAAAACTTTTTGCACTGCCGGCACAGATAATTTTGGATTACATGTTATCTATCGCCAGTCTATTATCGCGAGTCCCGTATGCTAACATCTTGGTCAAAATCAATACCGTACAAATGATTATTGGTTATGTCATTATTCTCGCCTTAGCCTTGGCTCTGTATGTAAATACAGCTATAAAATATGATATAATAACAGATATAGAGGAGTGATTTTTCCAATGTCTGGACATAGCAAATGGTCAACAATCAAAAGGCAAAAAGGCGCAAAAGA
>CAZBSC010000003.1:8093-44157 GCA_964494845.1 uncultured Candidatus Saccharibacteria bacterium
GTACAAATAAATGACGAAGTTACTCAAGGCAAGGTTATGCGTTTGATGGAAGCCTTAGAGGGTTTGGACGATATAACAAACACCCATACAAATTTTGACATAGCTTGAGACTTTTTTATTGACATTAACTTGGGCCAGGGCCACAATGCTGGTTAACATAAGTTTAAAAAACAAAAAACATGTTGCAAAAACTAAAAATAGTCCTGGCCTCGTTTTTACTGTTTTGCTCATTATGGCCCAGTTTTCCAACAGCCAATGCACAGAGCAGCAACGTTGTTTTTAGTGAACTACAAACTGGGGGTCTCGGAGCAGGAGCCGCAGCCCAAGAATTTATAGAGATTTATAACAACTCCGCGTTAGAGGTTAACATAACCGGTTGGAAAATTGTTTATAGCACTAGCACTGACAGTTCTCCAAAAGAATTAGCGAATTTTACGGGCGTGATAAAACCAAGCAGCTATATTTTGCTAGTTTCGCCAACATACCCCGTCCCAGATGGGATAGTGCCTGACTTTGCGTTCGAATATACAGGCGGATTGGCTAGTACTGGCGGTCACCTAAAGCTGCTTGATTCTAGTGCAACCGTGATAGACAAGCTCGGATGGGGCACAGCCTCACAGCCCGAGACAACGGCAACACCAGCGCCCGCCGGAGGAAGCACTCTAAACAGAAAAACTGATGTAAACAATTTGCTGGACTCTGATAATAATGCCCAGGATTTTCTCGTATCAACTACTGTTTCACCTCAGGGTGGTGGTCTCGGTCCAGTGCCACTACCAATTCCGCCGGACGAATGCCCGAATATAGTCGGATTACAAACTGTAATTCCTGAAGGGTTTGTAAAGAATCAGGCGGGAGATTGTGTGGCTCAGCCTATTCCTGATCCAACTCCGGACCCGGATCCCACCCCAGATCCCGCCCCAGACCCAGACCCATCACCTGATCCTAGCCCGGAGCCCACTATAACTTACGCAAATGTATACATTAGCGAACTATTACCTAACCCAGCTAGCCCAAAAACGGATAGCGAAGACGAGTTCGTGGAATTGTACAATCCAAATAATTATCAAGTGAATCTTAATAATTACGTTATTCAAACAGGCAGCGATAATCAGTATCACTACACGTTGCCAGAAATTACCCTGGAAGCACACCAATACAAAAGCTTTTATTCGGAAACGACAAGTTTAATCCTCGGCAATACAACTAGCAAAGCACGAATCTTGGCGCCTGACAACGAAGTTGTTGGTGAAAGTCCTGATTATGAAAACGTAGGCGAAGATGAAGCTTGGGCGCTGATTGGGTCTAGTTGGCAAGCAACTAATCAGCCAACGCCTAATGCAGAAAATTTAGCCAGTATTTCTATCCCAGATTCTGGTGGAAAAGGGGCTGATGACACTACTTTGACGTCATGCCCGCCGGGTAAATATCGAAACCCAGAAACCAACAGATGCAAAAACATCGAGGTTGCTTCAATTTTGACCCCGTGCAAGGCAGGCCAGTATAGGAGTGTCGAGACCAATCGTTGCCGCAAGTTGAGCACGCTCGGAACGTCACTAACTGCCTGCGCGCCTGGCCAATACCGGAACGCACAGACAAATAGATGCAGAAAAATAAGCAGTGCCAGTGCTGGAGTGGTCCCGTGCAAAGTTGGTCAATACAGGAACCCAGAAACCAATAGGTGCCGGAAACTTGCTTCTGCGAAAACGGTGGCTCCGTGTAAGGAGGGGTATGAACGCAATCAAGATACAAATCGTTGCCGCAAAGTACTGGCAGCTACCGCTAATAATCCGCTTACAGATGTTGCATCTGTTGCATCAAAACCGGTCAGCTACCCAGTGATTGGCATTGTTGCGGTTTTTGCCTTAGGGTACGGAATTTTTGAATACAGACAAGATATTCGCAAGCATCTGTCAAAGCTAAAAATAAAAAAGTAACTGTATAATTATAATATGAGAATATTGGGAATTGATCCAGGCACAGGAATTTTGGGATTTGGTGTTATTGATGCAGAAAAAAACTCCGTTAGTTTGGTTGATGCTGGGGTCATAAAAACGCCGGTGCACCAAGCAGATTCAGATAGGTTAGAAACCATTTTTAATGAACTGAGTGAAATTATTGCTGAGTGCAAGCCTACGGTTATGTCGGTAGAGAAATTATTCTTTGCGCAAAACGTTACAACGGCCATGTCCGTATCACAAGCGCGAGGAGTAGTTCTACTACTGGGCAAACAACATAAAATGCAACTACACGAATATACTCCCCAACAAATCAAGCAGGCACTGACGGGTTATGGCAAGGCTGAGAAAGCCCAGATTCAAGAAATGGTCCGGACGATTTTGAAACTAAAATCTATTCCAAAACCTGACGATGCCGCAGACGCACTAGCGGCCGCTATCTGTTGTAGCATGAATATGCAATAATAGACGTATATGAAAAAGTATTTTGTTGCATATAGATTTACAGGTGAAGACCCTGATGTTTTGCATGATAGAATGTCGACTGTTGTGGACTCTCTAAAAAAAGTTGGGATAGATGGATTCTGTAATTTATTTGATGAAAAAGAGTACCAAAAGTCAAAGTTTGGTGCAAAAGAGATTATGGATATAGCCTTCAATAAAATTGATAATAGCGAGGGCGTATTTGTAATTATAGCCTCCGATGATAAAAGCGAGGGACTATTAATGGAGATTGGCTATGCATATGCTAAGAAAAAGCACATTATTGTTGCCGTACACGAAGATGCTACGACTTATGCACCTTCAATAGGAAATCAATCTATAGTTTGGAAAGATAATAAAGATCTAGCATCTAAAATAGAGGCAATGAAATTATGATTGCAACACTCGCGGGAATTGTTTCGGAAAAATTTGTTGATTCTATTGTTGTTGATGTGAATGGAGTTGGTTATGGGTTACTTATAACAGCAGATGATTATGCAAAATTACCATTGGATGAAAAAGCAAAGCTATACGTTTATGAGCATATCCGCGAAGCGTCACACGAGCTATTTGGTTTTAGCAGGATCGAGACAAAGCAGCTTTTCGAGCAACTGTTGAGCGTTAAAAATGTTGGACCAAAAGTAGCATTGGCAGTGCTAGACATTGGATCCGGTGATTACGTGCGGTCTGCGATCGCAGCCGGCGAAGTCAAAACCCTTCAGACAGCCAAAGGCGTAGGTAAACGTGCTGCCGAGCAAATTGTGGTAGAGCTACGAGATAAAGTCGGAATTGCCGCAGGTACAGGCGCAGATGACATTATAAATCGTGGCAGCGTTAACCAAAGTGATGAGGCTGTACAGGCGCTCGTAGCATTAGGCTACCAAGAAATAGACGCCCAGCTAGCCTTGCAAAACATCGATAAAACCCTCTCAACCGAAGAAAGAATCAAACAAGCGCTAAAAGGAGTTCGATAATGGCGATTGATATAAGAAAAATTTCCAAATTGGGGTTGGGTGGCTTAAAAGATTTTGACCCCTCAATTAATCAACAGCAGCAAATCGAGGCCGTCACATATACTCTCAATCAAGGAGTAAGTTATGCTGAGGTAACGATGTGGTATTCCGAAGGACATGCAGCTGAAATATTGGCGCAATCTATTGCTGCCAGCAAGAAGGATAGAGAAGAAATATTCTTGTCACAGGCAATTTATGAATACGATCACCCTACTTTCGAGACCATAGATAACGAGTTAATTGACCTTCATCATATTTTTGAGACAGATTATAGTGATGCAATTACTCTGCCAATGAACAGTTTTAATAAGTATGGATTTGATAAGGTATGTAATTGGCTAGACAAAAAGATTATTAATGGACAAACACGGTATGTAAGCACCACTAATGCCGATAAAGAATTTTTAGAACTTCTTCATAAAAGGTTCGGTGATAAACTTTTTGCTCACGAAGTGCACATTAATTTTGAAATACGTGAAATGGAACGATTAAAAATAATCGCAACCGCAGATAAGTTTGGTGTACGAAATGTTATTGCTCAACCGCTTAGACGTAATCGTACGGCTCTCCACGAGTGGCCTTTACTTACTGAGATTGCTAAAAAATATAACGCTACACAGAATCAAATAATCTTGGCTTGGATGGTAGCTCGCAATTTTTTGCCACTTATCAAGTCAACAAATACCAAGCACATTAATGAAAATTTAGGAGCACTTGAAATTTTGCTTGAAGATTCAGGCATAGTTAGAATTAATAACTGGTTGCCCAATTATAAGCTTCCAGAAATTGATTGGCATAATACAGGAGTTGGCGTAACACCGCATCAACTTGCTAACGTATTTGATGATGACTATAAAGAACAAATGAAAGCTAAATAAATGGCGATTGAGCGGATAACACAACCAGACGAACCAGACAACAAAGACGAGCAAGAGCTCGAAGTGACACTGCGGCCGAAAGATTTCGCCAACTACATTGGTCAGGAGAGAATTAAAAAGAATCTTCAATTATCAATTGATGCAGCTAAAAAACGTGGCGAGCCAGTTGACCACGTATTGTTGTATGGTCCACCCGGGCTGGGCAAGACTACACTGGCTAGTGTAATAGCTAACGAGATGGGTGCGCAGATTAGAATCACTAGCGGCCCAGCTATCGAACGTGCAGGGGATCTGGCTAGCCTGCTGACTAATTTGCAAGATGGTGACATATTATTTATTGATGAAATCCACAGGCTTCATAGGTCAGTTGAAGAAGTTTTGTATAGTGCAATGGAAGATTTCAAACTGGATATAATGTTAGGCAAAGGACCAAGCGCGAAAAGCCTAAGGTTGGACCTGCCGAAGTTTACGATTATTGGCGCGACTACCAGAACTGGTGCATTAGCTGCCCCACTGCGTGACAGATTTGGCATGATACATCGCCTAGAATTCTACACACCAGAGGAAATTGCCAAGATAATAAAGCGATCTGCCGGGATACTCGGGGTAAAAATAGATGAACCAGCTGCTATTGAACTAGCAAAGCGAGCCCGTTTAACGCCAAGAATTGCCAACAGACTACTTAAACGTGTACGAGATTATGCTGACGTTAACGGTGATGGAATTATAGATAATCCAATCAGCCTAAAAGCACTAAAACTACTCGAAATAGATGAATTAGGTCTTGACCCATCTGACCGCAGGTTATTGCTGGCAGTTATAGATAACTATAATGGTGGGCCAGTGGGGCTGGAGACTTTAGCTGCGCTGACAAGTGAAGAGCGGACAACTATCGAGGACTTTCACGAGCCTTATTTGCTACAGATAGGATTACTGGAGAGGACTCCAAGAGGGCGAAAAACCACACCAAAGGCACATAAACATCTGAAGAAAACTATAAAACCATCCAGCGATCAACAAACACTGGTATAATAGGCGAGTATTATGGAACCACAACAGCCAACAGAAAACCAGGGGTCAATGCCCGCGGACTCATTTCAGCAACCTCAAATGTCGAACCAGATTCAGCAGGCCAACCCTTTAGTGCCCGGTGGCCAGACTCAGGCGAAATCAAATATCCCAAGGACACCTGACCAGGGACGTAGTCATTTATCTACGGTCGGCAAAAAATATTTTAGCTTAATCGAATTCGATGATCAAGAAGAACTATTACTAGAGATAAGAAAACATCCATTTGGTCTTTTTATTATTCTGTTTACTGGATTTTTTATATCTCTGGCTGTTTTTGCAGTGATAATCACCCTGGCAGCAAGTAACTTCTTAGAAACACTGGGTTTTGCAGGCGCTAATGCATTGGTTGCTTTCATCGGGTTTATTTTGTCTATTTTGATTCTACTTGTGACAGTAATCAACGCTCAGCTTTACCGAAATAACGTGGTATATGTTACCAATGAAAAGTTGGCGCAAATGTTATTCATTACATTATTCAATCGCAAAATTTCTCAACTTAGCATTGGTGACGTACAAGATGTTACAGTTTCGCAGAATGGTTTTCTACCGAACCTAATTGGTTATGGAACTCTAGTAGTGGAAACTGCCGGTGAACAGCAAAACTACACATTCACGTTTGTACCAAATCCCTACGAGACTTCAAAAGTGATAATTAATGCTCATGAAAATAGCATTCACTCATACGGCAATTAAATTGCTCTAATAATCAATAGTATACTTTAACTATTCCTGGAATGGATTATCTCTTGCCTTGTCAAATAATGTTTTGACTTCAATATTTGAGCTTTCTAATTTTTCTATTTTTGTAATTACATCTTTGTCGATTCGGGGCGCATTTAGTTCGTTGACCTTTTGGGTCAGTACTGCATCCGCTGGTTCCTGGGATGCAAAGTATCTAATTCTGAGCACCAGGAATCCATAAGCACCGAGAACAACCAGAATAACAATAAACACAGCATATTCTTTAAATTTATCAAGAACACTCAATAGTTTTGGCGTTATGTTTTTCAGGTCTAGGTTCATATTCACTTTCATATTCATGGCTTTACGAAAACATTTAATGTTAATCCAAATTCAACATTTGGCGAAGTTTTTTTTGTAGACTCTGGGCTGATTGTAATCTTTTTTACATGTGCAGTGCGTCTGTTATTCTCTAGGCGACTGAGAAAATCTAGGAAGGTGTAGTAGTTTACGGCTTTTGCCTCTGGGGTAATTATCATCTCTATGCTGTAAACGCCATCTATTCCAACTACTGGAGCAGCTTGTGTTAATGGCGATGTTTTTGGTTTCTGTGGTGTAGCTTGCTCGCCTGATGAAGGGCTGCTAGAGCTCCCGGATTGTGGGGCAGTAGTCTGGGCTTTGCTGCCGAGCGTCGAGGCAGGGAAGCCTATGGACTCGATTGATATTCCACTTTTCTTGGCAATTTTTACAATTTCTCGCACTGCCCTTGCTTGGTCTTTGTCCTGGGGTACTACGGTTTTTGATAATTTTTCTAAGTCCTTGTATTGTTCCAGGTCCTTCTTTGCCTTTATTAGCATCGTTTGTTGTGCAACCAATGTTTTCTGTTTTAACTTTGCATCCATTAATTTCTTTGATTGGTTTTTGAGACTAGAATTTCCGATTAAAATTACAGCTAAAGCAGCAATGGCAAGTATACTTACGAGGCCGATCATAGCAAAGAATACTTTCTTGCTGTTCATTTTATTGCCTCTTTTGTTTTATTATTTATGAACAAGTACGGGTTGTTATCAGCAAAAAGCGCTCTAAGCCCCACACTGCAAGGGTACGGACTGCCCTCCTGAGCACGTTTGTAGCAAGTCACCTGTACAATATCTACTTTTTCAAACAACTTATTTTCCGGGTCCGCAAGGTTAAGCTGCACTTGTGTGGCTGTCTGGTAGTCTTTTGCGAAAGCATTAATATCTATGCCCCCTTCGACTTCGCTTATTTCAATGGTAGAAAGAACGGACCCCTCGGGCATAACTGCTCCAGCCTGTTTCAAGAGCTTAGAGAAAAGAATTTCTTTTGAAAGTACCTGAAGTATTAATTTTAGCCCGTTAGATAGCTCTTTGATTCGTGTTTTTGTAGCTGTCAAATCTTGGGCCTCAAGAGCTGCCGCTGTTTGTTCTGCTGCTTTATTAAAGCTTTTTGTCTCGTTAGCCAAATATAAATTGCCAGCGCCTATAATGAGCAATGCCCCTATGATCACCCCGATGGTTCCTACAGAAGCGCGAAGCAGTAGAGTATTTCGCCTGGCAAATACAATATCTTCTTTAAAACTATTAGGTAATAGATTTATCATACAAAAATTTCCTGGGGCTTGATTAGTGCCAAACTAGCTGCAGTAATGTACATTGATCTTTCGATTGGGCTCGGCGGTTGCAGATTTTTGAAGACTATATTGTTCCAGGGGTCGCAGGCCCTAACAGGAACACGAAGGTTATCAATGAGGTATTCGCTCAAGCCAGGTACATTAGCGCCACCGCCAAATGTGACTATTTGCTCGATTTTGCCATGTTTTTCTGATCTTTCCTCGTGATAGCGTATCATTCGTTTAACTTCTTTGATTGTTTTTTGCAACAATGGGGCCAGGGCTTCTTGGATCTGGGCTTGTTTTTTGCTAACGCTAAGACCGTACTTTATCTTTATTAGGTGTGCTTCGTCTTTGGTGACGTTTAGCTTTTCAGCAATTAGCCCAGTAATATCGTCACCTCCACCAGGAACGGTACCAGTCACAGCTAAATGCTGGTCATATACAGAAATATCTGCCGAAACAGAACCAAAATCAATTAACACTGAGGGCACATTGTGCTGGTCTGTGTATCTAAATAACCTATCAGTTGCTCCGGTGGTTGTTTCCATAACCACCGCCTCTAGCCCCAACAATTTGGCTAGCAATAGGTAAGAATCTACAATTTTTTTAGGAACCGCAACTGCTAGTACGTCTGTGTTTTTATTATCTTTTCTGATAATAGTATGGTCTATGTATAAATCATCGATAGGGACGGGTATGTACTGTTCTGCTTCTAGTTTTACGGCTTCTGCTAGATCTTTCTTGGCTAGTAAAGGTAGAGTCAGTATCCGGCTAAAGGTCCTGGATGCTGGCACAGAGAAAGCAACTCGTCTAGTGGTTATTTCACCCACCAGGTCTTTTTCGAACATTTGCTGGATACTTCTAGCTATTTTTTCATAGTCAACAATCACACCATTTCTAACTGCAGATTCATCAAAATTAGCTACACCATAACCATTGACTGTGTATTTATTGTTTCCAGTAGAATTTAGCTGCATGACTTTAACTGTCTTGAACCCGATATCTAGGCCAAATAACGGCTTGTCATTGTAAAAGTAGGTATTGTTCATTTATTTAATTGCCGACGTATTTAAGCTTTAGCGTTTCTATGTTTTCAGTATATCAAAATAAGGGACTGATATATATAAGGTTCTAAAGTGTTGGTACGGTATCTTCGGGACATGATGTTGAGGCAGGGGCGTTATAAATATTCCACTTTGCTCGGAGGTATTCTTCTATCGCTTCGCCCTCTCTACACGTGATAACGTGATCATAAACTATTATTTCTGCAAAATCACCATACATGTAGTTGGTTCCCGACCCTGGCATAGCCCCACTCCTGTTGCCTCCAATGTAAAGTTGGTCAATAGAATAGGTGTAAGGAGGTGATGCCGTAGTCGGGCTGACAATTTTGTTTGCAAGCATCGCACCGTTACCTTTCAGGGTGCTGAGCGTGTTGGATGTGTTTTGTGACGTGAAGCCGGCACCAATAAGATACGGCTGATTAGCGCAACTAGCACCACATGTGTAATCTAGCCGGTTGCCGGCAGTTAGACTAGCATAAACGCTACTGAATCCGCTGCCAGACCCATACCTGAGTAGAGGTATGATGCTGTGTGTGCCGGCGGTATCGTTGGTATAGTTGCTATCCATGCCAGATATCAAGCGAGCATCAGCGGATGATGAACTAAAATTGGGTCGAATAACGACAGCCGCTGACATATCGCGTTTGCCCGATAGAGCATTTGTTAGGCTACTAAGCATATCTCCACCGGCAAAACGTACAATCGGCTTGCCATTGATTTGGTTATCCACACGGACTGGGGCAGTGCCATGGGTAGCGATAGCGTGATTGCCATTCCCAGATTTGTCATGCCACTCAGATATAGAGTCCCCATTATTTGCCTGGGTGGTGGCACCAGCTGTGGTGTAGGTTATGACAAGTTTTATGCCGTTTTTATCTGCTCTCCTAGACCCAGAGCCACTTTGCCGTTTTATGCCGAATCCCATATTGCCGGGTGTCCAGTTCGGGTTGTTGACCATCTCCTGAACTACATTTGTTACATTAAAGTTAGTGGTATTACCAGGAGGGAAGTTTGTTGTAGTTGTGTCGCTGTAGGCATTGGTACGGAGGTTAGGATCTGATAGGCGATTTCTTAACTGGCTGACACCCGATGAAGTGAACAGGCCTAGATGAGGGTTGGACGCAGTATTGTATAGTCCATAGGTTCTATGTGTTACGCTTCCGCCTACATTGCCGCTGCTACAACCACCAGAAGCGTTACACCCAGTAAACTGTAAATTAGCTGATGTAATAGTGCTATCTTTTGGCAGGTTTACGTTCTGAAATACGGCACCATCATATAAATATTTAGTACCACTCAATATGCATATTAGCGCACTAATAAACTCCGAAGTGTTGCACGTATGCATATCTAATCCTCGACTCTGCCACGCCAGAAGGGGCTGAGAGCCATCATCCGCTCTTTCTTTAAGAGTGTCTCTGCTGTTATCAAATACAGAACCATAGTTGGTGTTATAAGTGACTGTATTGGTTGTCACTGTACCACCCTTTAATAATGTCGTGGAATCGTTTGCATCTAGCCATAGTGTCGGGTTAAAATCGCCTGGAGTTTTACACAGAGCGTATGTACGAACTATTTGTGATTTGATATCAAAAACATATTTGGCAGTATTGGATGTGTGCGGAAGATATACTGCACCTGTCCCTTTTATTGTCTTTTCGTAACCGTCGGCAGATGTGTCTATAACTTCTGATTTCATGGTTACTCTGTACCTGCTATTTGACATAAGAGTTTGTTCGGCAGAGCCAGTATAGTTACCACAGGGTGCGTTATCAAATTGTTCCTGTGCATAATCTATGGCTGATTTTGATGCTACGCGTGCAATCTGAATATATGATTGTTTGTACGAAATGTTCAGATTATTGTTTGATTGAAGTAATGCTGCGTACGCTACAAAGGACATTACGAGCGTTAAAATTATTACAGTAGGTAGCACAAAACCACTTTGTTGCGATGATTTGTTAGTTAATCTAATTCGAAACATACTAGTTTAATTTCTTTACGGTTATGTTAGCGTCGCCATAAACGTCTTCGGCAAAAGCTTTATCTTTTAGCTGAACCGATATTTTTACTTTCTGGGCTTGCTCGGGTACCGTCGTCACCGTTCCTGAACTATCGTAATATGTGATGCTAAAACTATTTAATTTATCTGTCATCAGTTTGTCGGTTGGGCAGGTTGTAGTGACGTTTGCGCTGGGGCAGGTTTGCTTCTCGTAGCTGGAACCGCATGTTTGCAAACTAGGCGGTGCAGTCACTATTCTCTTGTACAATTTGGTCCCCTGAACGAAGTAAATGATGTTATTTTGTAGCTCAGAATTATTTTCAAGCACAGATGGGTCACAGCCAACAGTGTTGATATAGACTGGTTTTCGGGCTGGGTTGCGGCTGTTGGTTGTTAGTGCCACAGCAGAAATGATGAAAGTTTGTGGTGTCGTATTATATTTCCAACCTCCAGAAGGGGCGTAACTATCTTGTAAATTATTATTCATTTGACTAACAAAAGACGATGCCAGATATACATCATCCTCAACGTTTAGGGTAATTATCTGAGCATTTGTCACCAGCTTGAGTCTGGCACCTTCCTGGGTCAATTGACCGTACTGATTGAACAAGAAACTCATCATTATTATAATAGTCAGAATCATTACTGGGGCGACTACTAACAACTCGATTAGTGTAAACCCTTTTTGTTTTAGCTGAATTAACCGTTTCATCGTCCAACACCATTTCGTTGAATTAGGTTTGAGTATTGTATTGTCTGTTTCGCGTTACCTTGCCCATACTCTAGCCAGACGATGACTTGTTTTAGGGTTGGCGAAATGGTGCTAACATAGACTTTCCCTGATCTGGGTGGATGCACGGTGCTTGGGATTTGATTGCTAAAATCTTCTACTTCATTGAGAGTACCGTAAGGAGTGAACACGGGTATGGATGAAAAAGATTTATTTTCATAAACTTGGGTTTTTTCAAATGCTAGAGAATTGGCTTTCTGAACATCACTAGCTTTTTTGTTAATATTTTGTATAGTCGTAAAAGTTGTCATGAATGCACTAAAAATAATGCCTATCGTAACAATTGTTACAAGTAACTCAACTATGGCAAATCCCTTATCGGAATAACTATTTATGCTCATGCTTAGTCCGTATTATATCGCTTGAGGGTGGTAAATGGTACCTTATAGTACATGTTAATAACAAAAGACGGCCTATTTCGGGCCGTCTTTTGAGTTTTTGTTGCTTTATCTTTTTAGTTCAAGCTGTTCTTTACGAATGTTCCGCCACCTTCGTAGGTTGCTGTAAGAACATAAGCTGTACAGTCACCAGCACTACCGTTGTCACAGTTTGCAGGTGTCACAACATAAGCGTATGAGCTAGATGCTGGTGCAGCAACTAGTGTTGCAGCCGTTCCCTTAGGATCTTTTAGAGCCTCAGAGTCTAGGCCTTTAAGGTTTGCTGAACGCCATGTAGCATCGTTTAGGTTTGCAAGCGTTGGGTACGTGCCATTTTGGCCGTAGTAGTACTCAATTTGGCTGTGCAAAGCGTTAATATCTGCTTCACGAGTTCGGTCTCTTGCATTTCGTTGTATTCCACTGAATGTAGTTATTACAAGAGTAGCAAGAATTCCTATTACGATAATCACAATCAAAAGTTCGATAATTGTGAAACCGCTTTCTTTACGTTTTAGTGAGATCATTGGGACCCACCCTCCTTCATATTGTTTTGTTATTTTATATACTTACGCATTTGGTCGCTTTAGAGGCGAACCTAGCTAATCACTATTATAACCATAAGCGTCAAGTGGTCAAGCATTAATTTATATTGCTTAATTTCCGCCACCAGCTGTCTTGCTGAGGTTTGCAATTGGACCCATCACGCTGGCTGCAATAACACCTACGACAGCTCCTAGTACAATAATCATGACGGGCTCTATTATAGAGCTCATACCGTCAATTGCTGTCTCGACTTCTTCTTCGTAAAAATCAGCAACTTTTATCAGAATCGTGTCTATTTGGCCACTTTCTTCGCCGACTGCCAACATTTGTGAAACGATAGTTGGGAAATGTTTGCTTTTACTCAAGGGCTCAGATAATTGTTTGCCGTTTTTGACTTCCTTTGCGGCATCTTTTAGTTCTTGTTCGATCACTTTGTTGCCGATTGACCCGCCGGTTACTTCCAGCGCATCCAAAACTCCTACGCCCGATGACATCAGTGACGAAAAAGTTCTTGCGAACCTAGCAATTGCAACCTTGGTGATTATTGTATTAATTACGGGTATTTTAAGCAGTAACTCGTGAAATTTGTATTTACCTTTTGGGGTTTTGATATAGCGTCGAACTACTACAGTTATAACTACCGATATAACTACTATAATAACGGCGTTGTCTTGCATAAAATTACTTAATGACAGCATGAGTTCTGTGTAGATTGGAAGTCTGGCATTTTCACCACCAATGTCTTTGATGATTTTGCCCAACTTTGGAATAATAAATATCATAATTCCGAAAAATCCTATAACTGTAACAGTTAAAATAACGACAGGGTAGGCCATTGCACTTTTTACGCGCTTGCGCATACTGGAGTCACGCTCTATTTGTAGTGCCAAGCGTTTCAGGATATCGTCTAGTATTCCTCCGGCTTCACCCGCACGAACCATATTTACGTAAACGTCGGAAAAGATTGTGGGAAATTTTCCAAAAGCGTCTGCTAAAGGCGCTCCGCCTTCCACATCCTTAGATATGCTACCAATGGCTTTTTGAAAAAATTTACTTTTTGTTTGTTCCTGTAGAGTATTTAAAGATCGATTCAACGGAACTCCCGCAGATACCATAGTTGATAGCTGTCTGGTAAATACGGCCAGGTCTTTTACTTTGACTTTTTTTGATCTTCCAAAACCCTTTAAAAAACTTTTTCCAGCGGCATCTTGTTTTACCACCAAAGGCACAATATTCTGTTTGCGTAAACTCGCAATCACAGAGTCCTTATCAGCTCC
The DNA here is from genome assembly GCA_964494845.1 of uncultured Candidatus Saccharibacteria bacterium. GTDB lineage: Bacteria > Patescibacteriota > Saccharimonadia > Saccharimonadales > JAGQNJ01 > CAYRSA01. Next base: position 21,864 of record CAZBSC010000003.1, read on the forward strand.
TTCAGTTGCACCATGTATTGTTTTTCCGTCTTTAGTCGCTGTGTATGTAAATCGTGCCATAATTTATGATTCCGTAGTGACTCTCAGTATTTCTTCGACTGAGGTTTGTCCGCGCAGAGCTTTTATAAATCCATCTATTTGCATGGTAACCATTCCGTCTTTTATGGCTTGGTTCTGTATTACATCACTAGTTCCATTACCAACAACGAGTTTTTGTAACTCGCTAGTGCTTTCTAGCACCTCGTAAATGCCCATTCGTCCTTTATATCCACTTTGGTTGCAGCTATCACAGCCACCATCGTGGGCTTTCCAAAGTTTTGTAATGTTGGTGTTGGTGGACCCCAGGACACTGCTGTCTTCTTGGTTGACGTTACTAGAATTTGTTTTTCCTATTCCAGCTTCTAGAGCGACTTTTTCCAATTCATTTATTCTGGCCATTACTTCAGGATTGTCAGTATGAAAAATAGTTGCGATTTGTTTCAGTGTGGCTTCATCTGGCTGGTATGCTTGCCGACAGTCTACGCAAAGGCGCCTGACTAGCCTTTGCCCGATAACCGCCCTGACGGTACTGGCAATCAAGAATGGTTCGACATTCATGTCCAATAATCTGGGCAGGGTGGTGGCGGCATTGTTGGTGTGAAGTGTAGAAAACACTAGGTGGCCAGTAAGAGCGGCTTGTACTGCCAGGTTGGCTGTCTCGCCATCGCGTACCTCTCCCACCATAATAATGTTCGGGTCTTGGCGTAGGAGTGCCCGCAGCCCATTAACAAATGTCATTCCAGCGACAGGATTTACCTGGGTTTGATTTGCGCCCCCAATTCTGTACTCTACGGGGTCTTCTACTGTAGAAATGTTAACTTTGGGGCTACTGAGGCTATTTAGAATACTGAAAAGGCTAGTGGATTTCCCTGACCCAGTTGGTCCTGTAACAAGAATCATTCCATATGGTTGAACGATAGCACGATTGACAGCCTGCAAGGAATGGCCCCAATAACCTAGTTCTTCTAATGTGAGCGCCTTGCTAGACTCGTTCAGAATACGCATTACAACCTTTTCTCCATCCATGATAGGTAGTGTGGATACACGCAGAGCAAACACCTGGCCACTAACCGCTATTTTGAAACGGCCGTCTTGCGGTGCTCGATGCTCGTCAATTTTTAGGTTTGCCAATATTTTTATCCTGGATATCAGTGCGCCGATTACTTTTTTGGGTAATTTGTTGGCCTCTCTTAAAATTCCATCAATTCGGTAACGGACAATTACATTGTTTTCTCTTGGCTCGATGTGTATATCACTTGCCCCGGCTTTGACGGCGTACTCTATTAATAGGTTAACGGTTTGAGCTATTGGTGAATCTTCGGCAACGTCTTCTTCGCTAATGTCATCTTCTGAATCAGTTTCCTCTTTTTCCTCTGTTGAAATAACTTTCGTTAACTCGCTATCGATGTTGCCTTTGTATTGGTCTATCGAGGCCTGGATGCTAGAGCTGCTAGCCACCGCTACCTTGACGTTGGTCCCTAGCTGTTTTTGCAAAAAGTTAAAAGCTTGGATGTCATCTGGGTCCTCCATCGCGAGCAACTTATTGCCGTCCTCATCTACGTCATAAACTACTGCTCCATACTGTCTGGCGATGCGTTCAGGAATAAGGTGGAGTATTTCTCGTTTTATCTCTTTCGGGTTCAGATCAATAAATGGAACATCAGCTTCTTTGGAATACAGTCTCGTCAGGTCTTTTTCAGTAATTAGGTTATTTTTAATAACCACACTTTGAAGCGTGCTTTTATCAACCACTGCTTCTTCACGGAGTTTATTAAGTTGTTCTTTGGTTGTTTTTTTAGCGTCAAGAAGCAATTTCTCGACTAGTGCATCAGATATACGCATAATGTACGGACTCTATTATAGACATAACCGTTACAGAGAGCTAGTCTACTTCTGCCTAGAACACTTTGGTTTTGCTCGTGCCACAATTGATGCAATAACCTGGGTGGTTCATGGGCATTGACTGATGCGACCGACAGGACCCCTTTATACAGTAATACACGGCACTATTAGAGTCCCAGGCATTCAGAGTGGCTGTTGATACGTATTCGGACAAGTATTTTTTTGCATTTTTATTACATGTGGCAGTATCACCAGGGTTACACATTCTGACACTTATTTGGTAAGTCTGATTAGGCCCATTAGCATCTGGTGGCCAGTTGTCGTAGTCATATACGCTATCTGGCCATGGAGCAGCAGGCCATGCATCTATATTTTCTTGCCCCTGAACAAACTCTTTTAAGTCAGAGGGAATATTTCTAGAAACGTCAGCAGGGTAGTCGTTGTATTTTGCAACATACAGATTAGCGGCGTTGCCCATTGCGTTGAGCTCTGCTATTCCGCGGGTGTAATAGGCCTTATTTTTCCATTTTTGGGCCAGGGTACCATAACCTATTGCGGCAAGTGTGCCTAGGACTATTACAACAATAAGGATTTCTATTAGTGTAAATCCTCTCTGTTTAAGCATTAACAGTTTCATTATTATTCAAGTGTACTCCAAAGTACTATGAGACGGTAGTCTTTGTTATACTAGAGGGTACATAAAACATATCAGAGGGGCAGGACTAAGTTACGCTATGGCTAAAGATAAGAAAACAACAGAAAAAAAACTAGCAGAACCAGCAGAGGCGACTGGCAAGAGTAAGGCTTTGGGGTTAGCGCTGGATCAGATTGAAAAACAGTTCGGCAAAGGCTCTATTATGAAATTGGGCGAGGGCACAAACTCTGACGTCGAGTGCATACCTAGTGGTAGCATTTCCTTGGATCTCGCACTAGGTGGGGGATTGCCAAAAGGCCGAATTATCGAGATATATGGGCCAGAATCATCCGGTAAAACCACACTAGCCCTCCATGCTATCGCTGAGGTGCAAAAAACGGGAGGCACCGCTGCGTTCGTTGACGCCGAGCACGCTCTGGACCCAGCATATGCGAAAAAATTAGGGGTAAAAGTAGAAAACCTATTGGTTTCACAACCAGATAACGGCGAACAGGCGTTAGAAATTACCGAAACACTCGTTCGATCAAACGCTGTTGATATTATTGTCGTGGATTCTGTTGCTGCGCTCGTACCGAGGGCAGAAATCGAGGGCGACATGGGCGATAGCCATATGGGCCTACAGGCCCGTCTAATGAGCCAAGCTCTGCGAAAACTAACAGGCATTATTAATCGCTCTAACACTACCATTATTTTTATTAACCAGATCCGCATGAAAATAGGCGTGATGTTCGGTAACCCAGAGACTACTACTGGTGGAAATGCACTGAAGTTCTACGCCAGCGTGCGTATGGATATTCGCCGTATTTCTCAGATAAAACAGGGTGAGGAGATAATCGGCAACCGCACAAAAGTAAAAGTTGTAAAAAACAAGATTGCACCGCCATTCCGCATTGCAGAGTTCGACATAATGTACAACAAGGGTATTAGTAAATCTGGTGACATCCTTGATTTGGCAGTGGACAAAGAAATTGTCGAGAAGTCCGGTGCGTGGTTTGCCTACAAAGACGAGAAAATAGGCCAGGGACGTGAAGCCACAAAGAAGTACCTAGAAGAAAACCCCAAAGTCATGGAAGAATTAGCCAAGAAAATCCGAGAAGCCGTCAAAAAAGAGGTGTAGATTTGTCAACAGAAAATTTGATTACAATCGTTAATGAAAACGATGAGCCCATAGGAAGCGCCACTATATCAGAAGCTAGGCAAAAAGGGTTGATACACAGAATCGTAAGAATAATGGTGGAAGATTCTAATAATAGAATTTTGTTGCAAAAACGTTCGAATAACATGGAATCTTACCCGGGTTGCTGGGATCACTCTGCTGCAGGCCATGTAGATTATCATGAAGGTTACTTGTCCGCAGCCAAACGTGAGCTTTTCGAGGAGATCGGTATCATAGCAGAATCTTTGGAGGAAATAGATACTTATTTCAGCGAGAACGAGTCTGGCGGACAAATAATAAAACGTTTTAACAGGGCCTACAAACATGTTAGCGATACAGAAAAAACAAAATTGCAGGAAAGTGAAGTCGAAGAAGTCAAATGGTTCACTTTGGATGAAATAAAAAGGTATATAAAAGATTATCCGGACAAAGTGACTGATGGACTAGAATATGTCATTTCGAGGTATTATTAAGATATGAAGCGCGCGGTTATTTTACACGGCACAGACGCATCGCCTGAAGAAAATTGGTTTCCTTGGATGAAGAAGATTCTGGAGAGCAAAGGCTACGAGGTTTGGGTCCCATTATTGCCGAACAACCATACGCCGAATGCAAAAGTTTATAACGACTTTCTTTTTGGGGCGGGTTGGGATTTTACCAATAATTTAGTCATTGGGCACTCGTCAGGTGCAGTTTCTGTGCTGAATTTGCTGATGGACGATCGTTGCCCAGGCATCGATACAGGCGTCATAATCGGGTCGTGGCATACCAGCGCAAAGCCTTGGACGCCACCAGAACAGTTCAAAGATCTTTTTCCAGCAAAAGGGTTCGATTTTGAAAAAATCCAGGCAAAGTCCAAGAATCTTATTTTTGTTCATGGTGATAACGACCCTTATTGTCCAATCGAACAGGCGCGGTGGCTGGCAGAACAAACTAACAGCGAAATTGTCACAATTGCAGGTGGGCATCATTTGGGCTCGAAGTTCAAAGAACTACCACAGTTACTAAAAATTCTGGAAGAAAAAAACGTGCTATGACTAAGTATGTGCTGAACTCGGGAGGTATCAAAAGACACCACGATTTGAAACGGAAATTCCACCAAGAAATCGTAAAGGGACTTGGTGATAAGCCAAAATTTCTATTGTGTAATTTTGCCCAAGGGCGCGAGTATTGGGAACCAAAATTCGCTGGTTATTCAAGTACAATCACGGAGGATATGCCGGACAGTGTAAAACCGACTTTTGAGTTGGCTACTCCAGACAGATTTGTTCAACAGTGCAAAGATGCTGATGTTATTTATTTTCACGGCGGTGACTGTGATCTTATGTTCTACTGGATGCGTAAATTCGATTATCTGTCGCTATTTAAGGACAAGGTTGTCGTAACCAACTCAGCCAGCTCGTGCATGGTCGCTAGTAGTTACTACACCTGTGACTGGAGGGAATGCCAAGATGGGTTTGGGATTCTGCCAATAAAGTTTATCCCACATTACGATTCTGACTTTGGCAACGATGATCCACGTGGGCCGATCGACTGGGAGAAAGCCAGACGGGAGCTTGAAGACTACGGGGACAAGACTTTGCCGGTACACGCCCTTAAAGAAGGCGAGTTTATAGAATATACAATTAGTTGACTTCTCTGAATGTCGAAAAACAGTAACTAACTAGGTGCGTCACTGAAGGCCCTTAACTCTAGTGTTATCTACCGCCATACCCTCTGCCGGTGTTCGTAGACCCGCCACCAAATACACCTCCTGAAGAGCCATTAGTTGAGCCGGAGCCAGAATTGTTTGAACTTGATGCTTCAGGTGATGACGTATTGTTAAGATATGGGTTAGGTGTTTTCCCGTACGGGCCTGTCTTTATTGGGCTTTCTGCCCTTTCCCAGCCTTGTTGGACAGCCTCTTCAAAATATGTGGCAGGGAACATTTTCTTACCGCAGGTAGACAATTTTTTAAATCTAATGGTGGCACTTTTTGTCACAAGCTGACCGCTACTTCGATACTTAATCCTAAAATTAACTATAGGGTTTGTTTCTCCGCCATTTGATGATTTAGCATAGCCTTCGATCTTGTTGTAGAAAACTAGAGTTTCTTTCTGGCCTTTCGGTTGTCTCTGTCCTGTGTACCAGCTAATATTGCTGTTCGATCTGATTCTTTGAATAGACGCTATCTTGCTCCGCCCGCTCCAAACCAGACGACTCCTACCAGGGTTTAGAGATAGATTGCCAACAAAATTCTCATTTGCTTCGCTGGGTCGATTGTCGTCAGGACTCGAGTAATTGTATAGTTCTGCTTGCGCACTAGCGATCTGACTATCTGTTGGCGTGCCACCTGCTCTGCTTTGTGCTAATTGACGAGCCTTTGTGTAAGTATCATAAACTGCAAACCTAACAGGTTTTGCTGGGTCGTTGGAATCTCTGCAGGCTTTTAGATTCACCCCTTTATTATCAGTATATATTGTTTTCATACCTTTCATATATTTAGTAGCCAGTGACTTGTTGAGTTCAGCCGTACGGCAACTTCGTATTCGGGCATCATCACCCCAGTTCGATGTTTGCGGGTCTCCACATTTCTGTTCGCTTTTGCATATTTCATCCCATGTTGCACCACCGGCTGTACCCCCAAAACCAAACATACTTGCCATCTCGTTCCTTTGCAATAATCTTAGGTCATGATCTTTCAGCTTCCTATTTTCAGAATTATTTATGTCCTTAGGTCTTTCGGAGTAGCCACCAATTTTTAGAACCCATACATAATTTGAACCCTGTTCTCTAACCCAGGTTGCTCTGTTTATTCGCCAATGATCTGCTCTGACTGCTACGGTCCGAGTTGCAATCGGGCAACCTTCAGCCTCTGCTAATTTATTACTTGACGAACGGTTATATACGCTAAAACCAACGGCCACTACGGCAATTAGTACTACTAAAACCAAGAATGTTTCTATGTGGGAGAAGCCTTTGTTATTTTGTTTCATTTGTACCTTTATTTTTTTATGCTTATGTTAAGAATTTACACCTATACCTATACCAATGTCAAGCTCTCGGCAAAACACTTTATTTATCCGTTCTTGATATCATTAATATATGAGTAAAGTCACGGATATAAAACAGCAGATAAAACGACAGGGGCGTTACTCTGTTTTTATTGATGAAAAGTATAGTTTTTCTTTAAGTGAAAACAAACTAATGAAGAGCGGCATTCGAATTGGCCGGGAATACTCAAAAGTAGAGTTAGAAGATTTAAAGGATACCGCGACAATTGACAAGGCCTATATGCGATCTTTGGATTTGTTGTCTAGACGGGCGAGAAGCGAGTGGGAAATGCGAGACTACCTAAGGCGAAAAGAATACGAGCCGGAAATTATAGACAAAATAATCACCAGATTGAATGATGCAGGCTACATTGATGATTACAAATTTGCATCGTCATGGGTTGAAAACAGACACTTACTAAAAAGCATCAGTCAGCGGAAGCTATGGCAAGAGTTAAAGCAAAAACACATAGCAGATGAAATCATCAATGAAGTACTGGGCGCGGACGAAACTGACGAGCAAGAAACCCTTAAAATACTAATAGAGAAAAAACGTAGTCAAACTAGATACCAGGATGATAAAAAATTAATTGCGTACTTGGCTGGCCAGGGCTTTCGCTACGATGATATCAAAAACACAATGAGTGTGGACGACTAAGGTTAACTTGCTGGTGCTGGTTCAGAATCAGCGATTGGCATGGCCATAACTTTGCCGGGTACGGTAGCATCGTTAACCAAAATTTCTCTATCCGTTATCTCAACGATTTGAGTACGATCAACAATAGCGCTACCGCCACTAAAGCTAGTAACAATCGATTGCCCTACATATAGTTTTTGAATAAAAAAAGCATCTTTCTCAAAAGCGTAATCTGTAACTTTGCCGAGTCGCTTTTTGGCAACGGTTTTTACAGGTTTGCCTATGACCTCGAACCTCAAATCTAAAAGTTGTCTTAGGCGCACTAATTCGTTGGGGCTAGTCAGTGAATCTTGGTCATTAACCACGAATCCCTGGGGAATAATGTCACGCACGTCTTGACTCAATAATATCCGTGTCTCATGGTGAAAGTCATCATCGACATACCAACCCTCAATTTTCAAATTATCAGGGTTTACGATAACTTCTCTGATTTTGCCAAGCTGCGTACCTGTACGCAAACTAAGGATAGGCTTGTTAATAAATTGTAGTCCCAGTGAAAGCATAAGCTAACGATATTATACATCACCAAAAATATTCCAATTGAGGTAGTATATATTTTGTAATGCATAAAGTTATAAAAATAAAAGATATTAGTCAGGCCGAGGTGATAGGTCGCAGAATTGGCGCTTCTCTAAGGGGTGGGGAAGTTATCGAATTTGTCAGCGACCTTGGCGGTGGGAAAACGACTTTAACGCGTAATATTGTAGCCGGTACTGGCAGCAAAGACCACGTATCTAGCCCTACTTTTACTATTTCAAATGTTTATAATGCTAAGAATTTTTCTATATATCATTTTGACTTTTACAGATTGAGTGAAGCGGGATTGATGGAGCACGAGCTTTCAGATGTACTTGATGATAAATCTAATGTTGTTATTGTGGAATGGTCTGATGTGGCCAGGCACGTTTTGCCCACCGATAGGCTAACTATTCAAATCAACACAACCGGTGAAACCAGCAGGGAGCTAATCTGTGATTTTCCAGAATCATTAAAGTATATTTTAGGAGATTTATGATAGTTTTGACTATAAGAACAGACAAGCCAGAGGCAGAAATTGGCCTTTTCGTAGGGAAGACAAAATTGGCCTATGAAAAGTGGCAGGCTCATCGTCAACTTTCAGAAACAATTCATACAAAAATACATGAGATGTTGTCTTCTCTCGAAAAAGATTGGAATAATCTGGAGGCGGTGGCTTTTTTCAAGGGTCCAGGCAGCTTTACTGGACTAAGAATTGGCGTAACAGTCGCAAATACTCTTGCTAGTGAGTTAGATATACCCATTGTTGGGACAACCGGCGAGGACTGGATTCAGACTGGTCTAACAAGTTTGGGCCAGGGTAAAACAGATAAACTTGTTGAGCCGGACTACGGCCGCGACCCACATATTACTATCCCGAAGGGCTAACCCACAACCCTCTGTTAGCTAAAATTCCAAGGTCTGTCCCTTTCAATCTGTTTTTTGTTTTTGTCCTCGTAGCTATGGCTACGATCAAAGCCAAGAAAACAGATTGAAAATCAGGACAGCTGCATGAAATTCGCTACTAACAGATAGTCGTGGGTTAGCCCTATGAAATAATAAATGTGATTGTCGTTTTGCTCGGCATTGATTATTATTAACTATGGAATATACAGAGACTTTTTGGTGTGAGTATATGCCTATGTTATTAAACAATTGATTAATTATATTATCTGTTTTTCCGTTCTTGGCTAATGAAGTGAGAGGGACGCCCCAAATAACGGAGAATCAGACAAAATAGAAAGGGAACGATATGGATCCAATTACCATCGTATTAGCAGTGGTAGGTATCGCTGTTGGTTTTGGTGCGAATACAGTTATTGCCAAACAAAAACAGGGAGCCAGTGAAGAAAAATCTAAAAAAGAGATAGACAAGGCCCAAAAAGAAGCTGAAAGACTAGTCGCTAAGGCCAAAGAAGAGGCCAACGAATTAGCCGATAATGCCAGGCGTGACGAACAGTCCCGGCGTCGTGAGTTCAAGGACATTGAGAAAAGATTATTGGACCGCGAGGAAACGCTAGACAAAAAACTAGATGAAATCGATAAACGTGCAGAAAAACTACGCAAGTCTGAGGACGAAGTAGAAAGTCTAAAAAATGAAATAAGGGCAATTCGTACAAAACAACAGGAGAAATTAGAAAAAGTTGCGAAACTAACCAAGTCTGATGCCGCTGACAAATTAATGCAGATGACCGAACGTGATATCAGGGGCGATTTGATTGGGCTTGTTTCTAAAATTCAGAACGAAACTAAAGAAAATGCCGAAGAAAAAGCTTCACTAATAATTGCCCAGGCTATGGAGCGAATGGCTAGCGAAGTTACCGCTGAGCGTACAGTTACTAGCGTCAAGCTCGAAGACGAAGAGATGAAAGGCCGAATCATCGGCAAAGAAGGCCGAAACATTCAGGCTCTTCAGCGAGCTACTGGTGTGGACATTATGGTTGATGATACACCAGGGTATGTGGTGCTATCTAGCTTTGACCCCGTCAGACGAGAAGTTGCCCGAGAAGCGTTGACCATGTTACTAAAAGACGGTCGGGTACATCCGGGACGAATCGAAGAGGTCGTAGAGAAGGCGCAGAAAAATGTCCAAAAAGAGGTTACGCGCGCCGGAGAGGACGCCGCTAGAGAAGTCGGGATAGTTGGTATTCCACCAGAGATTTTGCAACTGCTAGGCGAGCTAAAATATAGAACATCTTACGGTCAGAACGTACTAAAACACAGCACTGAAATGGCTCATATTGCGGGCATCATCGCCGAAGAGTTGGGCGCTGATGTAAAAACTGCTAAATATGCTGCATTGATTCACGATATGGGTAAGGCATTGACGCATAAGATCGAAGGCAAACATCACCATATCAGTGGCGAAATGGCTCGAAAATATGGCGTGCCAGAACCGGTGGCCCACGCTGCAGAAGCCCATCATGATGATGTAGAGGCTACAACCGTCGAAGCCTTGATTGTCCGTGTTGTTGATGCAATTAGCGCATCGCGTCCAGGTGCACGTAACATCAGTGCCGAAAACTTTATCGAGCGCATGAAAGACCTAGAAAATATTGCCACCGGATTCAGCGGAATCGAAAAAGCCTACGCAATTAGCGCTGGACGAGAAGTTCGGGTCTTTGTACGACCAAAAGATATCGACGATCTGTCCGCGATAAAACTAGCTCGTGATATTGCCAACAAAGTCGAATCGACTATGCAATATCCCGGCACCATAAAAGTAAATGTTATACGCGAAACTCGCGCAGTTGAGTTCGCCAAGTAGAAAAGAAGATGGTCATAAAAAAGTCTCAAGCTGTCTTAGAGGTCAATTCGCACGTTGCAAAAATCTTTGACTATCAGCTTTCGAGTGATGATGTGGGTTTTAGCTATCAGGAGTTGCATGGCCGTGTACCTGAGTCAGGTGTTGGCAAGAACAACCAGTGTGACGAGTGGTATTTCGTTATTGACGGTTCAGGAGAGGTTAGCATTGACGGTAAGGCTGAGGTTATTGAAAAAGGCGATCTTGTAATCATCGCCAAAAAAAGTAAAAGTTTTCTTGTTGCCAATAATATGAAGATCCTTACCATCACCAAGCCGAATTGGCGTGATGATCAATACGAAGAGTTGCCAGTTTGAATTTACTTTAGTCCGTTAGGGTATTTTTTAGCCATATAAGGCTGAATCTTTAGAAAAAACCGGTTGCCTAGCTGTAGCTGGCCCGAGCTGTTGTAGTGCACAAAGTCAGCCAGTTCTAGGTCGTCAGTATCTATCATCGAAACATTGGCAGTATTTTTTGCTACGTTAGTCTGGGCATCTCTAACCATTTTTCTGTATTTTGCTGGCGATGTAGGGTTATTCGGTCTTCCGATTACAAACTTTAGCTTTGGGTTATTAAAGTTAGCCCTTACCGAACTGATAAATTGTTTCAAGTTGTTCTTGTAGGTAGGCGCAGCTGAAGCATTCATATCTCCCTCGCCCTGCATCCAGTAAAAGCCATCTATCGAGTATCTATAACCTTGTTTGCTCAGCTCTGCAAGTGCCTTGGATGTTTCTCTCTCGATGTATTGTCTGTATAAAGGCCCTGTTTTAGGGTTCCAGGAATTCTTCATGGATGTGCCACTTTTTGCAACTTTTATGATTAAGATATTCTCGTATCCATTTTGGTATAGCTGTCGAGATAGTCCTACTTCGGGGCCGAACCCAGATTTATTTTTATTGATAGGCATCCGCTGGTTCCTGAGACTAACTATTTTCCCACCAGAATTAGAATCGTGCGCATAATAAAACTTGATTCTTCTATCTATCGAATCTGATGGGAAATTAGCAGGATTACTGCCTAAACCAACGGCATTTGATTGCCCTGCGATAATGTGAACCGAGTATGTCTTTCTAGACTCAGCTTCGCTACTTTTCTTTTTTGCAGATAGTATAGAAGATAGGATAACCCCAATTAAAATAATAATCCCGGCGAGTAGTAATGCTTTTAGGAACTTAGGATTTTGTTTAGTCTTTTTGTTTTTAGTTTTTTTGACCATTTCTAACTGGTTACTGTACCATGCAAATCAACATTAGGAAAATAGGTTAGTATAATAAGTAGGATTACTATTTATATAAAACAAGTGATAGAAACTATGAAAACAATTTATTTCGTTAGGCATGGTGAAACGCAGGCTAATGTTGACCAGATTATCGCAGGTGGTGAATTCGAATCGCCCCTAACAGAAAATGGAAAGCGCCAGGCTAAAAGTGCTGGCCAAAAATTAAAAGACAAAAAAATTGAAATTATTGTCTGCTCGCCGATGCAGAGAACCATAGACACTGCTAGAATTATCGCCAAAGAAATAGGCTATAAAACCAAAAAAATAATACAAGACGAAGCGTTCATAGAGGTATTCAATAAATACTATTCTGGCAAACCCCACTCATTACGCGATCGACATATAAAAGAGGGTAGATTGATGGACGATATTGAGCATCCCGACGAAGTCTTAGCTCGTGTAAATGAGGGTTTTAAAAGAATAAAAAAACTACCGGGTGATCGCGTCTTGCTAGTAAGTCACGGAGCAACGGGCCGGATGGTTCGCGCTATCGTTGAAAATATTCCACACCATGATTTTATGAGTCATCAACGGTTTGATAATGCTGAAATCTATACGTTCGAACTACCCTAGCAATTTGAGTCTATCTACGCTATAATCCCCTCTGTTGCCAGGCATTTCACAAAATTACCAAACCAAGGAGCAAAGCGACTGTTTGGGAATTTTAGAGGAGACACACTGGCAAGCTAAGTAGGGTAAACCAGCAAACTTGTTTTGTGGTTTAGCGACTTAGCTTGTTTAAGTGATGTTGACGACGGGGTGTGGCGCAGCAGGACATGCGCGCCGACGTCTAGGGACGCGGAGGTCGTAGGTGAAAACAGCCTGTGGCTGTTTGCAAGGAAACCTTCCGATGGCAACTTGTTGCCAATAGTGAAGTTTCGGGGTCGCCGAAGGTGACCGAGTCCTATATAATTATTGCTCGAACCTTTACAATTCATAAAGTCTATATCGGGGTGTGGCGCAGTTGGCTAGCGCGCCGCGTTTGGGACGCGGAGGTCGTAGGTTCGAGTCCTATCACCCCGACCAACTAAAATCGATCGTCATCAGACGGTCGTTTTTAGTTTATTGAGCGATAGACTCGGTTCTACGACCCAAGATTTTGCTTTAGCAAAAGATTGTAGGTCGCGCAAGGTTCGGTCAGCAAAGCCACGCACAGGAGCTTGCTCCGAGCATGGCTGTAGCTGTGCATTGCCCTATCACCCCGACCACAAAGGACATCAAAAAGGCCGCTCATTTGGCGGTCTTTTGTTATGATAGGTTAATGCAAACTGTACGTGCGAAGATTTTTAGGACTGGACTGATTGTTCGTTCAAAACGTGGCACGATTAACGACTCGAATCTAGCTCAGACAAGAAAATCACTTGAAAGGCTTGAAAAATATTTTCCTGTTAGAAAAAAGGTTAAAATCCGGGCAGTAAAGAAGGAACAATTTAGAGCAGAATGGATTACAGTGCCTAGTTCAAGAGCCGATAAAGTTATTTTATACATACATGGTGGTGGTTTCGTTTTCTATCCTAAATTTTACAGAGACTATATATCGAGACTAGGGGAGCAGTCGGACACTAAAGTTTTGTCCCTCGATTACAGTTTGGCCCCCGAGAATCCATACCCAAAGGCTCTCCACGAAGCCGTGGCAGCGTACAAATGGTTGCTAGGGACGTTCGCCTCTAAGGACATTGTTATTGCAGGAGATTCAGCAGGCGGTGCTTTGGTGCTGTCACTACTCCACCAAATTAGAGAAGAAAAACTGGCATACCCAGCCTGTGCTATAGCGCTGTCTCCCGCTACTGACGCCACATTAAAGAGCACCAGTATAGAAGCAAATAAGGCAAAAGACATCTTTATAAAAAAAGCATCCATCAGCTACTTTATTGATGCTTACTTTGCACAAACACCCAGAGACCATCCAATAGCTTCACCATTACACGGTTCTTTTGAGGGTTTTCCTCCGCTACTCATAGAAGTCGATAAAGACGAGATTATGTACGACGACTCTGCCCGTGTGGTCGAGAAAGCAAAAAAGGCGAAAGTGGATGTCGAGTTTTATGAGACCCAAGGACTATGGCATGTTCATCACCTTTACGCGCGATATATACCAGAAGCAAGAAAATCTATCGAGCATTTGGGCGAGTATATTCGTCGCCACATGTAGTTACAAGGGTTTTGGTATAGTTAAACTATGTGGCAAGATACTATAATAGCTTTGTGCCAGCTGGCTTTTTTACCATCAATGCTTCCAACAGTTTTTGGCAAAGATAAACCAGCATTTTCCACCAGTGTAATGAACGCTGTTATTGTGGCCATTATAGCCACGACAATGGCCACGCTTCACTTATGGTTCTCTGTTATCACTAGCTCAGCAATAGTCTTGGTCTGGGTAGTTCTGGCAGTCCAAAAAAAGCCCAAGAAATAGATTTATTCTTCTGATGTTGCAGAAGGGGCAACTGGTGCTTGCTTTGTTCGGTCATTTGATAGGTACGCGACAAGTAGAGCTAATGGGAAGAAAAACAAGCTAAAAATAAAGTAGCCCAAGAAACTGTGGCCTTTTCGTCCGGCGACGCGGGCAGGCCAAAAAGCCACCGCGATCCAAAACACGAGGACAACCACAGCCCATATAACATCAAATGTATAACCTAGTAGTGTAGTAGCAAACATTTTAATACCTCTTTCAAAGAACATTAACTATCAATATAATCGTCTCACTTTGCCGCCAGGCGGTCAAGAAGCATAGACATCAATTCCTGATTGTGTTTATTCTTTGGTATAGTTAGGGCAATGGAAAATATTTTTGGAATAATCGGCGGAATATTTGGCATATCTAGCCTGATTCCACAGGCCATGAAAAGCTATAAAACTAAAAAAACAAGAGATTTGTCTAAACATACATTTATTTTCATTGCGATATGCAATAGTTTTTGGCTTGCCCACGTTGTTATTCGAGGCGATATGGTGCTGGTCGCAACTAACGCAGTTGCAGTGATTTTAGCAATATCTATAGTCACTATGAAGTATCGCTACAACTAAAAGATAAAAAATTTCTATTTTTCTGGTGGTACAATGGTGCTTATGATTGCTGGCTTATTCGCTGTACTTATAGTTTTTTCACTACTGGTAATTTCTGAGCGGATTCAGAAGATAGAAAGATTGAACGCCGAGGTTACTCGCAAATTTATACACATCACGGTCGGAAGTTTTGTTGCTACATGGCCGTTTTTTATGCCGCACTGGGTAATTTATTCAATTTGTATAGCTTTTGTCATAGTTATCCTTGTTACGAGGATCGGCGGTTTTTTACCATCAGTGCATAAAGTTCCTAGAAAAACTTGGGGCGACGTTTTATTTCCAATAGGCATCGCATTCACTTTATTAATCGCCAGAGATGCTTGGATATTTGCGGCTTGCATATTGCACCTCAGCTTGGCAGATGGATTCGCTGCGCTGGTCGGTGAAAAGTATGGCAAGAAAAACGCTTATAAAATACTAGGCTACAAAAAAACATTGGCTGGCAACGCAGCTTTTTTTGTAATATCGCTGCTAATAACTGTTTGGCTAGTCTGGTTTACGCCTGCTGGTTTCGCGCAACTCGGAATTAGTGCCCTATGGATGATCCCGCTAGCGGCCACCACACTAGAGAGCGTTGCGGTTCGTGGTACAGATAATATTATTGTCCCGGTGATTTTAGCTTTGATGCTAAATTCTCTGCAATTTTTAGGCTAAATATATTAGATATATTAGACTGACTTGCCGCCAGTGTGTGCACGAAGAGCGTTGAAAATAACTATCACATCAACAACTTCTTGGATAGCGGCGCCATAAACTGGGGCGAATCGACCAGTAGAAAATATAAACATCAGGCCGATACTAATAAAAATTCCAATTAGGATGCTCTGTTTTGCTATGCTGAAAGTTCGTTTTGCTATCTCTACTCCGGTAGCCACGCGACCGATGTCGTCAAGCATAATGACCACGTCGGCTGATTCACTTGCTGCCGTAGATCCACGGGCCCCCAGGGCAATACCTACATCTGCCGCCGTTAGCACCGGAGCATCGTTCACGCCATCGCCGACGAAGGCCACTGGTTTGTCTGAAACATTTTCGACAGCTAGTAATTTGTCTGCTGGTAGGCATTCGGCCTGAACATCCGTTAGGCCGATTTTTTTAGCGATGGTATCAGCTGTTTTCTGGTTGTCGCCTGTAACCATTAGCAGGTGCTTGATGCCTATCTGTTTTAGTCTGGATAGTGTAGCTTTGGATTCTGGACGTAGCTGGTCCTCGAAAGCAATCGCCCCTGCAACAGTACCATCAATAACCACAAGAGAGGTTGTAGTAGAAAAGCCTTTGGCATTGATACTTTTTGGCAACAAAACATCGTGTTGCTGGATATATTTGACCTTGCCAACTAGAACCTGTTTTTTACCAACCAAACCAGTAACACCATAACCAGGTGTCTCGCGTACATTTTTTGCTTTTGGCAATTTTAGTTTCATTGAATGTGCCTTGCTGACTATTGCCTTGGCCAGAATGTGGTTAGACTTTTGTTCGAGTACCGCAGCTACCTCGATAACTTCATTTTTACTAAATTTGCCATAGTTTGTTACTACTGAAACAACCGGCGTGCCACGTGTTAGGGTTCCAGTCTTGTCGAACGCAATGGTTTTTATCTCTGCTAGACGCTCTAGAGCACTTCCATTTTTGACAATGATACCTTGTTTGGCACTACGACTCATTCCAGAAATTAGGGCAATCGGTGCTGCAAGTATCAAGGGACAGGGTGTTGCAACGACTATAACCTGCAAGAAACGAAGCGGATCGCCAGAAACAGCCCAGGCGGTTCCAGCAATTACGAATGAAATTATCGTAAATGGAATACTGTACCTGTCTGCCAGGCGCACGAATGGTGCTTGACTGGCAGCCGCGGACTTGACCAGTTTTACTATTTGTTCATACTGACTGTCTTTTGCGCTTCGAAGAACTTTGATAGTTAATGCACTATCCATATTCACAGAACCACTCAGAATCGTGTCGCCAACTTTTTTGCTAACTGGGATACTTTCGCCTGTGATGCTGGATTCGTCTAGCGTTGAAGTCCCCTCGGTAATAATTCCATCAACAGGGATTACATCACCGGGTCTGATGAGTAATTTGTTGCCAATCAAGACTTCTTCTATTGGTATCTCTACAGTTTTATCGCCCTTCAATAAATGTGCTTTTTTTGGAGCTCGTTCTAGCAGTGAAGTTAACTCGGTTTTGGCTCGTTTTTCCGCATAATCTTCTAACGCTTCGCCACCAGTTAACATCAAAACAATTATCATTCCGGCCCAGTATTCGCCCAACAGGACAGAAGTTACTATCGCTGTTACGGCCAAAATATCAATTCCATATGTCCCATGACGAAGGGACTTGATCATGTCAATTAATAGAGGCACAGCAGATATCAAAGCGGTAGCCCCCAATATTATGTGGGCTATTTTATCTTGGTTCGCAATGGTTAGTCCCAAACTAATCAAGATTGCTAAAACAACGAGTCCTAAATGACTGTATTCACGGAAAAAATGTATCAATTTCTTAAACATATTAAATTAATGCTCCTTTTCCTCTATTATAACAGAGATAAAGTTACGATATTTCAAATTTCTTCCTTTGTACAACTTTGAGGCAAGATCACACAAGGTGTTCGGTATCTGATACAATAATGCTCATGATTATATGGTTGTGTCTGCGTTGGTGGTACAGCGCAGGCTGGCGGTGGGCATGGCAACGGGCGGTGGTGCAGCGGCTAGACTGGTGCATGGACACTTTTTCTATTTCCGAGTTAGTCCGCACTTGGTTTTCGCCATTCAAGCAGACTTTTGTGGACCGTGCGAACGGATCTATCGGTACGCATATACGAGCCTTTATAGACAAGTTTATATCTAGAGTTATCGGATTTATTGTACGCAGTCTTCTTATATTCACTGGACTGCTTTGTTCTATAGTTGTTTTTGTGAGCGGTTTGTTATTTATGGTCTTTTGGCCATTGATACCGATTTTGCCCGGTCTTGGAATTGTGTTGTTTGTAGCTGGGGTTAGTCTATGAACAGTCTGTCTTATAACTACAACAGTCAGCGAGCAAAAAAGGCCAGGTTCTCGTTATTGTTTGACAATGTCATTATCCGCAAAGGCCTTTGGGCAGTCGCTGCCGGGGCTGTAGCAGGTTGGGGTTGGTCAATATTTATTATTCATGACGCAACAGGCAACCTGCTATTAATCATTCCTGGGGTTGTTGGGACACTACTGTTTTGGTATATGGGAGAGCTTACAAAGTTAGAACCTAGCGATTTGATAAAGTCTACCAGTGATATTTCATCCGTCTTGGACAGAAGAGTACTAGGCAAGTTACCTCCAGAAGTATCGCCCCTCGCTATTGCAGAAGTTATGTCCAAATTACCTGGTGGGTTTTTCTATGGCTCGCGTTATGGCGCAGGCAAGGGGATGCTAAAGCAATCCAGCCCTGATCCAATAACATCTAGTCTGGTCTGGCAGACAGCTCTACAACTCAGCATTCAGTCTAACCAGCCTATCATTAGTCAGGCGGCTGTTGTTGCCGGATTAATTTTGGCTATTCCTGCACACGATATGATGTTGGCCGAACTGCGCGTAGATGGCCAGGATATTGCTGAAGGTGTTCAGTGGTACGCACACATAGACAAGGTTATTGAGTACCATAAACAAAAAAGAAATTTTGGAGGAATTGGTCGCGATCTTAGTTTTGGCTGGGCTCCGCTGCTGAACAGGGTCGGCTATAACTTGTCAGAGAGTATTCAAAATGGGGGTTTGTTGCAGCGTGTTACCGATGGTCATATCGATGACATCAATCAAATGATGCATTTGATGAGTCAGCCCGGAAGGCGCAATGCTGTACTAGTCGGTGACGTAGGGGTAGGCAAGACTACTCTGGCCTACGCTTTTGCGCAGAAACTGATCGAGGAAAAAAACACTATTCCAAAAACCTTACAGTATCACCAAGTTGTTACGCTTGACGCTGCCAACCTAATTGCAAACGCCAAGGGTAGGGGACAGCTAGAAGAGCTGTTAATCAGAGTTTTCAATGAGGTTATGGCTGCAAAAAACGTAATTATTTTTCTGGACGAGGCACAATTATTTTTGAAAGACGGGACTGGAACAGTAGATTTGTCTAGCTTGTTATTGCCAGTTATTGAGGGTGGTGGACTGCGTATAATCCTGTCACTAACAGAGCAAGAATGGCTGCGACTGTCACAAACCAACCCAGGTCTCGCACAACTGATGAATCGTATCGCCGTAAAGCCATTGCCAGAACACGATGTTTTCCAGGTTATGGAAGATCAGGTTTTGCTGCTAGAGTCCCGCAACCGTGTTGTATATATGCACCAGGCTCTAAAGGAAGCCTATCGGTTGAGTGATAGATATATACACGAGCAGGTTTTCCCTGGTAAGGCTATAAAGTTGCTAGAGGCAGCGTCTGGTTTCCCAGAGCAAGATATATTTATCACAGCCCAGTCGGTACAACAAGCAGTTGAAAAATCGTTTGATGTAAAGGTCCAGACGGCAAACACAGTCGAGGAAAAACACACTCTACTAAATCTAGAAGACAAAATTCACGAACGAATGATTAACCAGACCAGGGCAGTAAAACTAGTCAGTGATTCTTTGCGTCGTGCCAGGGCAGGGGTTCGAAACGAAAATAAGCCTATCGGCACATTCTTATTCTTGGGTCCGACGGGTGTTGGTAAGACAGAGCTGTCAAAGGCTCTTGCGTCAGTATATTTCGGTGGCGAGAGCCGAATGGTTCGGGTTGATTTAAACGAATATTCACGCCCATCCGATACTAGTAGGTTGCTAGCTGTTGGTGCGACCGATCCTTACAGTTTGTGCGCGCAAATAGCTAAACAGCCTTTTAGCGTGGTATTGCTTGACGAGATCGAAAAGGCTCACCCTAATGTCCTTAATTTGCTCCTGCAGATGCTAGACGAAGGCGTTCTGCGCGACACGGCTAATAAACCTATTAGTTTCAAGGATTCAATTATTATCGCTACTAGTAATGCCGGAGCGGATAAAATACGGGCTCATATCGAAAAGGGTGAACAGCTAGAAGATTTCGAAGATAACTTTATACAAGAATTAATATCATCTAATATTTTCAGACCAGAATTTTTGAATCGTTTTGACGAGACTGTATTATTCAGACCATTAACGCAGCCCGAATTATTGCAAGTTGTAGATTTGCTACTAGTAACGATAAACAAAACGTTAGCTGGCCGCAAAGTGAGTGTGTCCTTAACTGATGATGCCAAACAACTATTGGTCGAGACAGGTTATGACCCTCGTCTGGGAGCTAGGCCATTACGTCGGGTTGTACAGCGTGCAGTAGAAAACATTGTAGCTCAGAGGCTATTGTCTGGGGCTGCCCAGCCAGGTCAAACAATCCAGCTTGGTATACAAGAGCTAAAAGACGCACTGTCTCTACGCAAGTAGGCAAGCGGCATACAAAAGTCTGTATTTGTTCAATCGCCTCTGTTATAATCAATGAGTTCACGCGGGATTCGTATATCGGCTAATATATCAGTTTTCCAAACTGAGGAGACCAGTTCGACTCTGGTATCCCGCACCACGTCAGAATTAATACCAACCCTGCTGAAATTTTGTCAATCAAGTGGCCAAAATTTTGCAGGGTCTTGTATTATTCTTCCTTCTTCATTTTGTAAAAGATCTTACAAAATAAGCAAATACAAATGCCATACATTAATTTTCAGGGGGGCACCAACCATCAATCATATTTGGGGTGCCTTCTACTGGCTGACTACATGGATCACTGTCCAGGAGACCTAATTGTTCTCCAAGTACCCCCAGCGAGTCAGCCAAACGTTCACCAGTAGGACCTAGGCGGTTTAAACTGCCAATATCAATCTCTTCGAGGGATCCCTGAACAGCATCAGCTGTTACCTGTAGGTCTGCAACTTGTGCAGATAAATCTTCTTTTTGTGCAGTAAGCTTACTATCGGCTTTATTGATAAGAAACATGCCTACACCTGCTGTGGTAAGGCCAAGCGAAACACTACTAATGGCGATAATATTGAGTATTCGGCCCCATGGCATCTGACGTTTGTGCTTCTTGAGCAAGAGTTCGAATTTAGCGAGTAGTTCATCATTGGGCGTCATTGTACGCTCACTCAAAACCGCACCAGTAGTATCCGGCGTATCGTCTTCCCCATTATTGATTAATCTTGCCTCACCCTGTTCTTCGGCAATTGTCATGACCTAAGCATACATAATCAAGCAATCATTGACCATGCATTCTTCTAATTTTGTTCGACTATGATAAAATACCTCTGTTGTACGCCCTGGTAGCTCAGACAGGACAAGAGCAGGAGACTTCTAAGCTGTGGGGTCGCAGGTGAGGACAGCCTGTGGCTGTACGCAAGGAAATCTTCTTGATGCAACTTGTTGCATGCAACGAAGTTTAGGGTGAGGCGATCCTGTGAATCGTTGCAAGGATTACTAACTGATTTACAACTTGTTGGAAGTAAGTTAGAATCGGGACCGCAGAATGTGGTCGCGGAACGTGACCGAACCGAGGATTCGAACCTTTACAATTTACAAATAACATACGCCCTGGTAGCTCAGCTGGATAGAGCAGGAGACTTCTAAGCTCAAGGTCGCAGGTTCGAATCCTGCCCGGGGCACCATATAAAAAACCTACTTTGAAGTAGGTTTTTTATATGGTTTTCTGGTAGATCCGGTTCTGTGATAGGGATTTTCTTTAGAAAATGCCGTAGTCGCATGTTCGTTCAGCAAGGCCACGCGCAGGTGCTTGCACCGAGCATGGCTGATGCTGGGCGCCAAGGTCTGCCCGGGCAATTAATATATTTTTTTGAGTTGTAACAGAGGTTAATCTAAGTTATAATCACCCCTGTATTTTCGTTTGTCTTATTTAGTTTTTCAAACCAAGAAGCCGATTTATTCGATTCTTCTGTTTGGAAAACTATGAGGAAGAAACGACCAGAGGATGGAAGTAAAATAATACCTTATTTTACGGAATCTTCGCAGTCGATTCTGACGAGGTGGCTGTAGCTCAGTTGGTTAGAGCGTCGGTTTGTGGTACCGAAGGTCGTGGGTTCAATTCCCATCAGCCACCCCATAGCGAGGACAACAAAGAGAAAGTTATCACAAAATAATGTTAGACATCCTCCTTACAATAGCCAGAACAAAATTACTAATGCTCAAAGGCTACTCGTCGTACCATGCCCACATGCTTAC
>CAZBSC010000004.1:0-39655 GCA_964494845.1 uncultured Candidatus Saccharibacteria bacterium
AGTTTCTTTTTTTCTTTTTTAGTAAGGCTTTTTTGTTTCAGCGCTTCTTCTTGTTTCGTCTTTTTTCTCTCTTCTGCTTCTTCTGCTCGGCCACGAACGGACTCAAGGGTATCCCACTTGCTAACGACGAGCACAAGCCCCTTGCCTGCTTCTTTTATCATTCCGGCTATTTTCTGGTCCAATGCGGTGTTTAGCTCTCCGGCGTCCATCAATAGGAAACAAACGTCTGATTGCTCAATGGCCGCCAGAGTGCGAATAACACTAAATTTTTCTATGCCATGTTCGATCTTGCCGCTACGACGGATTCCAGCTGTATCTAACAGTTCGATCTCTTTTTTCTTGTATTTTACGGTGGTGCGGTTGATGTCGCGAGTTGTGCCTGCTACATCGGCTACGATAGCCTGTTGTTTCTTTGCCAGAGTGTTAAATAGATAAGATTTTCCAACGTTCGGTCGGCCTAGCAATGCAACGGTAATACGGTCGGGATCGTTGGTGATGGATGTTTTTGGGATTTTTTCGATCAGAACATCTAGCATTGTAGCGATGCCGCGGTTTTGAGTAGCCGATGTCAGGAAAATATCTTTAATACCCAGGCGTTGATAGTCAGAGGCGTGGGCCTTTGGTGTTTTATCGGCCTTGTTGACGACTAGAAAAACTGGTTTCTTCGTCTTTAAGGCTTGTTTGGCGACTCGCCTATCATCATCCGTTATTGCTGCATCTGCCTCGATGACTACCCAGATGATATCGGCGCTTTCCTCGGCTTGCTGTATTTGTTCTTGTATCGTGAATTCAAAGTCGTCTTCTGGGTCTTTCATGCCGGCAGTGTCAACAATCCAGAACTCGTGTTCTTCCCACTCTGCTTTAGCGGATATGCTATCGCGTGTTGTGCCAGGCTCGTTGGCAACAATCGCTTCGCGTCGGCGCAGGACACTATTAAAAATACTAGACTTGCCGACATTGGCACGCCCAACAATAGCTACAATTGGTACTTTAGTTTTACTACTCACTTGAGAGAATTATACCACAAATGTTGTAAAAAATCTATCAATTACTAGACTGATTGGCTGGCCATAGATTCAACTACTGGAGTGATGTCGAACGATGGCATAAAAGCTGCATTGTCTGTGAGCAGGGCTTGATAGGCGGCCTGGTTACCCCCGCGGTAGACTGCACGAGCCAGTGCCACAGTTTCCATGACTCGCAAGCCAACATCACTCGGCATGACTAGGACTCGTCTTGTTGGGTCGAAGTCACAATCTTCAGGAACTGAATCAGTAATATTTTCAAGGGCGCGCGTTCTCCAGTTAAAACGATAGTCCATTGCGCCGTAGGCCATGGTCTGGCCATCACCTGCCCGTAGGCGGTCGGCCACTAGTTCTTCTGGAGTATCAGGGTTCGGAGCAGTCATTAATGGAGAGCTGCCAGCGTTGTTAATGACCGTTGCTGTTCCCCTACTATCAATCACTAGATTCTCACCGTGCATACTGCGCACGGTAGGTTTATAGAGAAGTACTACAAAACTAGACATACCAGGGACGGTTCTTGCAATTTTAGCTACAACTTCGGAGTTGGCGTAGCAAGTGCCCGCTCCTTTTGGCACTGCTTCGGCGGCGGTTCGATGCAGTCCAGAATAACCTGGTAGAATTGCCTGAGCTGCTTGGGCCACTTCTGCAGCCATATTACAGCCTGGATCTTTAGCCTTTTGACGCATTCTAATAGTAACGTCAGTTGGAACCTCAAAACTTTTCATCGAAGTATTATATCATAAATATTCAAATTTACCACTACCGAGTGGTCCAAGCTTGTATGGGCCAAATTGAGTGCGGTGAATGCGAGTGACTTTGTAGTCGAGTGCCTGGAAGGTACGGCGTATTTGTCGGTTGCGCCCCTCGTGCATAGAGACTTTCCACTCGAGGGGGCTATTGCCCAATTTTTCTAGTTGTAGCTTACTTTCTCCGTCTCCAAGTAATACTCCGATGGACGTGATTTTCGTTACATCCTTATCAGAGAGTGGTTTGTCTAGCTTTATTTCGTATACCTTTGTCTTTTGTTTAGAGGGATGGGTTAGCTCTTGCGCTCTGTTGCCATCGTTTGTTAATAACAGTAGTCCCGAGGAGTCTTTATCTAGCCTTCCGATTGGGTTTAGCGCTCGAAATGATTCCGGCAATAGATCGTAAATAGTCTGGCTACCTTGACCGCGCTTGCTACATACATAACCTGTAGGCTTATTGAATATTAATGTAACCAGTTGCTTGGGTGGTGTTAGTTGGCGGTCATCAATGGTAACTCGGTCACCTTCGTGGACTAGAGAGCCTGGCGCAGCTAATTCATCATTTATTTTGATTCGACCCATTTCAACGGCTCGGTCAGCCGCTCTGCGTGACATTGACGTGCTGCATAGCGCTACAAATTTATTAATTCGCATTGGTTGCATGGAATATATTGTAACAACAATCTAACTATCAGTTGGTTGTTCGGGCGTAATCACCGAACTAACGGGCGGAGGTGCCGTGTTAGTATCATCAGTTTCTTTAGCTAGTAGGTCTTCTAGCTTTGGTTTTTCTTCTTCGGTGCTAGGAATTGGCTCGATTCGCTTGGTGTGCTCTAACGATGCGCTGGGTTTGTCGTCATCGCTATCGTCAGTGACATATGTTTGCTTCTGTTCGTTTTTGTCGGTATCAACATCGTTTTCTTTTTCTTCTGTCTCTGTTGCAGTATTTACGTCATCATGAGTATCGTTATCTGAAACGGGTTGTTGTGTGTCCTTACCCTCGAGTGCATCCGAAGTATCCGGATCTGGTGAGCTAGACAGTGTTGGGTTGGACGCTATGAACTCGTCCATTTGTTCATCCATTTCTTCTTTTTCTTCTTCGGCGGGAGTGCTAAGATCTTTTACTTCTTTTTCTAGTGGTGCAACATCGGTTGTTGGTGATTCAGCATCACCTTTAGTATCCTCAGCAACGGTTACAGGAATTGAAGTAGGTGCTGGCTCAGGTTTTGCCGACTCGGTGGACACGGTAGTAGATTCGCTACTAGGTTCTTGTTCGGTGGTCTCTGGTTTTGCTTCTTCATCCTCTGAAGGTTCTGGTGGTGTGGTGACAGGGATGGGGCTGACTGCAGGCTCGTCAGTTGAGTCGGCGGTTGGGCCGGGTGCAGGTTGTGCGGAAGTGCTATCGTCGGCAGGGCTATCTGTGACGATTGTAGGTTCTGCAGATGCGCTTACCGGTGCTGCGACAGGTTGTGGTGCTGGTACATCTGCGACCGGGACAGATGCCTCTGGTGTTTTTGTAGGCTCAACTGGTTTGCTGTTATCACTTATCATGTCAGAAACAGCTTGGTCCGAGTCTTTAGCCACAGTTGCTAACATGTCTTTGGCTTCTCTGGTAACGTCTTCTAGGGTTACTTGTGATTTAACCAAGTATTTATCTGCTCCAAGACTCTCGGCTCGAGCCTTGTCCTCTGCTTGGCTTAGTGCTGTCATCATAATAATTTTTGTGTCTTTTGTTTCGGGTGTCGAGCGCAAGATGTCGAGCATAGCAAAACCGCTAACTTTCGGCATCATGATGTCAGCAATTATTAGGTCGGGTCTTTCTTTTAGTGCTAATGCAAGCGCCTCTTCTCCGTCTTTAGCCGAGACGACTGTATAGCCCTCTGCAGCTAATCTTGCTTCGTATATCTCACGTAGCGAATTATCGTCTTCAACTAGCATTATCTTTGACATTGCCTAGGTTTCCTTTTGCATTATTAACGCTTATGTTCTTATGGGATTATTGTACCATGTTAGGCTGCTTATTATTAGTCGATGCCTCGGCTGGTTTTTGGCTCAAAAGCAGTTGGGCTTTTTGACTGTCTAATCTAGGTAGATTTACAAAAAAAGTGCTGCCGTCCCCCACTTTACTTTCTATCCAGATTTTTCCATCGTAAAGCTCTACAATCTTCCGACAAATGAATAGGCCCAGGCCGGTACCACCAATTGTTCTAGTCGCTGAGTTATCTACACGGTAAAATTTTTGGAATAAGTGCCGTGCATCTTCCGGCGGTATTCCAGATCCAGTATCTTTTATATAAAATTGAACAACATCTTTGTTGCCTGTTAGTCCGATTGAAACGCCACCTGATGGGGTGTATTTTACGGCATTGTCTACTAGATTGGTTATTACTTCCCTTAGTCTGTCTGGGTCTACCTCGACGTAATATAGAGGTTTTATGACTTTCTTGTCTTTGCTGCTCGCGGACAATGGCGTATCTTCTGAGCCCATAATAAAGTTCATGGCTAAACCTTTTTTCTGAGCCGTGAAACGTAGATCCTCCGTTAAGTGCCCTAGGTACTCCCCCATTTCTACTACCTGTGGATGACTGGTCAACCTTCCATCGTCGGCTTTTGCAGAGGTCAATAAGTCCTGGAAAAGTTGGCCTAGGTGCTGGGTTGATGCGTGAGCTTTTTCTAGGTATCCCCTTGCTTTTTCATCTACCAGACAAACCTTATCATTCATGGCAAGCGCTAAATAGCCTTCTATGGCGGCAACTGGGGTCCGCATTTCGTGTGATGCGGTACTAATGAACTCTGTCCTCTGTTTTTCTTGTTTTTTTTGCTGGTCAACATCTCTATAAACCACGATGACACCGACGAGTTGTTTGGTAGCTGGCTGATTCGTATCAGTTAGTAAATCTTGATAGATTGGCGAAGCTACCGTATCTACGAAAACCCTCTTATTGTGTCGTGTTTGCACCTGAATAACTTTTTGTTGGGGCTTTCCAGTTTTTATTACCAAAGCTACAACATCATTTGGATCATTTTGAGTTTTTTGAGATTCTTGGATATCCGCCTCTTCCTCTACGATGCTATACAAGGAATTGTAATGTAGATTTTTTGCCTCCTCTTTTGCCCAACCAAACATGTTGGCAGCGCTGGCGTTGATGATTTGGGTGACGCCTTCCGTGTTCACAACCACAACTCCGTCAGTTATAGATTCTAAAATAACACTAGACTTAAATTGTTCTTGCTCGAGTAGGTTGGCCATTGCGACGGTTTCTTTGTCTCGCATGTAGTATCTTTTGAAAAAGAACCATCCAGCTAAAGCTGATATGGTTACGATTATGTCGATAACGATGTTTAATGCCCTAACCTCTGGTATGGGATGGCCCAAATTCAGAAAGTCAAAAAATAGAAATATCCAAGCGACCACAACAGATGCGATAGCCAGATATGGACCCACCATGTTCAGCATAAAAACCAATATTATAAATAACCCTCGATACAAAAGATTCGTGTTACCACTGGTTTCTATGACGGCCGATAGTAGCAAGCCATACGGAACCATTGCCGTAACGAAGGCAGCCCACTCTGAGTATTGTCTAACTAGTGGATAAACAACTAGGGTTATAAAAATATGCACGGAAGCAATTACTAATACCATTGGGGTTATTCCCCAGAAGTCAACCCTCGATTGGCTAGCATTAGTGGCTTTTAGAAAGTAATAGCCGGCAAATAACAATATATCCACCAATAGCACAGAGTAGGCGTAGTTCCGGAGCCATTTTGGTTTAACGTGTTGCATGTTTTAGTAATTACCACCCTATTCGCTTACGTTTTAGTATAGATTAATTGACGCAAATTTAATAGAGGCCCCTTTGTTATTTTACCCCTGTTGTGATAATATTTCTGAGTCCTCAGAGCATGCATCGAAGTTGCATTTCCCCAACATCACGAGAGGATTCGTGATTTTGAGAGGAGATGGCTTGTTTTAGTTTCAAGTGTTAGCGAGCAAATTTATTTGTCGCTGGCCTTAGAAACTAAAACATCACACATCGACGAGGTCCCGTATCTTTGATACGGAAACATTCGCTCGTAAGATAAATACATGCGAGCATGTATTGTACCTTTCTCGTTCTAGGTCCCGTCGTCTAGCGGTTCAGGACACCTGGTTCTGCGTCCTGCGAGATCGCGGGTGAGGATTGCCCGATGGCAATCCGCAAGGAAACCTTCCGATGGCAACTTGTTGCCAATAGTGAAGTTTCGGGGTCGCCGGAGGTGACCGAATCCCCATTCGAACCTTAATAGTCTAAAATAGTTTACGTGGTCCCGTCGTCTAGCGGTTCAGGACACCTGGTTCTCATCCAGGAGATCGCGGGTTCGAATCCCGCCGGGATCACCACATCTGTTAAGATAAAATCATGAAGCACCAAGAGAAGAAGTTCCTCGTCACATCATTTGATGACGTTAAGAAGCGGCTGAACCAAGCCGGAGCAAAAAGTCTAAAAACAGCCAATTCTACACACTATTATGCGCAAGTTGATGGCAATGATGTCGTTAAGCTGGTAGACCAAGATGGTCAATGCGAGATTCACTTGCTAAAGGAATCAGACGGAAAGTTTACCCTTGCGGATAGAATCCCTATGTCAGATGTTTCGGCGGGTTTAAGGTGGCTTCGTGATAAAGGCTACGAGTCATGCACGACTGTTAAAATAACCCATACTGACTATGAGTACAACGTTGGATTGATTGGTCTGTATATTATTAACGACCTACTTTATTCTGTAATTTTAGATTTTCCCGGCAATAAACACTTGGCTATGGAGAAACAGTTTGGGCTAGAAGAAGCAGAGCAGATAACTATCCCCTACAATAAAATCCTGGAAAACATGGGCAAGATTAAACCCGAACCACTATAGGGGGTTCTGTTAGAATAAAACTATGAAATTGTTACTGACATCTGGTGGATTGCGCAATAAGACAATTATCAAAGCCCTTAGCGAACTAACAGACAAGCCATTCAGCGAACTTAATGTGGCTTTTATACCTACGGCTTTGAATGTTGAGTCTGGTGATAAAGATTGGGCGGTTGCCCAGATGGTGCGCATACAACAACTCGGTGTCAAACAGCTAGATATTGTTGACCCATCCGCTGTCGATAAAGAGATTTGGCTCCCTAGGCTAGAAGAAAGTGACGTTATTTTTGTAAATGGCGGTAACACAACCTACCTGATGACCTGTTTCAACGAATCTGGCCTTACGGAAGAATTGCCACAGTTGCTAAAAAGCAGAATCTATATTGGTGTTAGTGCTGGTAGCTATATTGCCACGCCTGATATTCGTTTTAATACCGACAATACCGAAAAAGTTTTGAAAGGGCTAAATTTTGTAGACTTTGGCCTGCAGGTACACTACAAAAAACCTGATCGTCCAGTAGCTAAATCGTATGAAGCTGTAAAGGAGCGAGTCGAAGGTTGCCCCTACGTTGTATATGCGCTCGACGATCAGATGGCTGTAAAAGTTTACGGTAAGCACATAGAGATAATTGGCGAAGGCGAACACGTGGTGTTTGAACCTAATGAATAAACGAAAATTTGAAATTATAAACAAAGCTAACGAAAAATTAGTCTGTATTGAAGTGCTGCCCTCGCCCCCCGATGGTAAGCGGTTCCCTTTAGTTATTCTGTGTCACGGTTACGGGTATTTTAAGGAAGAAGATGGAATATTCACAGAGATCGCTCAGCGTTTATCTAAAGCTGGATATGCTGTCTATTACTTTGATTTTTCTGGTTGTGGTGAAAGTGAGGGCGATTATAGCCAAACAACGTTGACCAAACTGGTCAGTGATTTAAAATCTGTGGTCAAGGCAGTGGCGGCGTATGATTACATTGACGAAAACGAACTTAGTTTGATTAGCCACTCGTATGGCTCGAACGTGGTTATAGCGGCGCAGATTCTAGGTGTGAAACGTATTGCAATGAGTGGTTCATTCGCCAACGCATTCAAGGTTTTGAGTAGGTTGTTCCCTAGTTTTAATGAAAACGGTGTATCCACCCGGGATTCGACCAGCCCAAGGGCCGGTAAGATAGGCCCACAGTTTTGGAATGATATAAAGTCGTATGATATCCCTGATCTTATTAAAAACTTTGACTGCCCTATACTTTTCATCCATGGCAAGCTCGACACCATAGTCCCACTTGAAAATATGCAGCCTTTGTTTAATGGTGCTAAAAACCCGATTGGTCCGATAATTCTTCAAAAGTCAGATCATGATCTAAGCCCAGAGCGAGAAAAAGCCTTCCTTTCAGTTATAGAATTTTTTGAACTTTAGCTTTGCTATTATTAGTTTATGAAAGTTAATCCTCCCAGCCTCAGCGACGAGATCGAAGATGATCTTGATGCCAAAAAGACTTTGATTAGGGACGAGGCGCTGATAGAGATTAGCGTTACCCAGCAAGACCTTAGTGCTATCAAAGTCAAAGCGGCTAGTGTATCGCGCTCAAAGTTAGAAAAAGTCGATTTATCAGAGGCAGAACTAGAGCGTTTTTCAGCCAAAGACGTAGTTATAACTGGTTGTGAGCTGGCGGGAGTAAACTTTGCAGATTCGGGCTGGCGTAATATCCAGATAAACAGATCGCGTTGTAGCGGTGCGCAGTTATACAAGAGTAGCCTGAAAGACGTAGTTTTCGATGAATGCAAACTTGATCTAGTTAACTTTCGTTACAGCAAACTAGAAAATGTTATTTTTAAGGATTGTCTCCTGGACGACACGGATTTTTACTGTGCCAAACTGAAGAACGTCGAGTTCGATAACTGCATCATAAACAACATAGAGGTTTCTGCTGCAAGCATGAAAAACGTAGATTTTACCACCTCTGAGCTAGGTATAGTAAAAGGCTTGTCCGGTCTAAAAGGTGCGACAATTAGCTCGCTTCAGCTAATTAACCTAGCCCCTTACCTGGCCCAAGAAATGGAAATTATAGTTAAATACTGATAAAAACTGTGCCAGTCAGTTGTGTGTGCTCGGGATTTGTCGCTATAAAGCTAGTGTATAAATGCCACCACCATATGAAAGTATTGACATTAGTTCATAAAACAGTATAATATCTTGCATTGTAATAATTTAAAGTATTATGAGTAGATTTAATCGAACAGAACGACCAGAATTAGAGAGCCCAAGCAGGAGAAAAATCCTCATAGACTTAGTAGCTACGGGTGTAGTTGTTGCTGTGGGGCCTAGTATTCTGGCTGCGTGTGGTGACACTAATGATGATGCCCGACAAGAAGGCGAAAGACGCGAAGACGCATTCGTGGACAAGTTAAAAAATGGTGGTCGTTTGGAGGTTTTCCCAGGCGTACTAAAGGTTGGTGATATGGTTAATCCAAGAAAAACACCAGTTAGAGTACAGGGCCAAAGCGAAAACACCAACCGTGCTAGGAACATCCCTGCTGATCAACAGCTAGTAGTAGTACGACCTTACTTGCTTCACGATGAAGAAGGCAGAACATGGGCAGGATACTGGGATACAGACACCGATGAGGGCGACGGGCCAAAGGCTCTATCATGGATAGAAATGACTCACGAAACAAACAATGCCACACTTGACCCAGATAACATGTCAGCCTTTACGAAATCTGGTGAACGATATCTTGCGTTGACTCAGGGCGAGACTGTAACGATTATGCAAGCCAGTGATACTTCTCCTTTTGTTGTAATGCGCGATGCGCAGGATTACCCTCAGCCCGATGACACTCCCGACAACTACGATGATGGTAGCATCGTAGACTTTGTGAACGCTGGCGCTGTTGGTATGGGTTTCCGTGTTGGTAATGGGAATGTATCTGGGGTCGTAGATGACTTGGTCCTTGCGGGTTATTCTCAGGGATTCTCTTCACCGCAGGCAGAATACAGCACCCAACTTGATAGATAAGCTTCTTGGGTAAAATTAAAAGCGTGGCCAATCGTTAAAGCTCATGCTTGCTTTTTTTCTAGCTAGGGTCTATATTTTGCATATTCATGAGTGTAAGAACTAAAGTCAACCTAGCCGCCGGGGATGCATATAGGCAGTTGCGCGACGAAAAACAACAAGAGGCGGACTCCGCAATCCCAGGTGCTATCACAGTTTCATTAGCCCCCGGCAGAGAATATTATACTTTCAAGGCTGACGTTGACCCAAGCCAGATTCCTCCGTTTTCCCCCGAAGATGTTGTGGTTTATTTGGGCGGGCTTGGCATAGCCCCAGACGCCATTAATGGCCTGCCTGCACCAGAAGCTGAGGCTTGATTCAATAGAGTATAATACATGATAGCGACGAGGGCATGAGTTAGTTCCATAGCCTTCGAGCTTTAAACCCTAGGACAGCATTACTCCGGTCCCTGCTGATTCCATATTCAAACACCGGCTTCCCTACTAGGAAAAACTAATCGTGAACGGCGAAGTTTTTTCATGAGACAGCTTTATAAAATCCCGTTCGTTCTCTTATTTTATTAAGTCTAGGAGTGTTTGAATATGGACCCTACTACTGCTGTGAATGAGCGCGTCAAGGTAATCGCCAGTTATGGCGAGGGCAAGCACGGCCCTACTTGTCTGCCGGTGCGAATGAAATACAAAAACCAAGTAATATCGTTTACGAAGCTGGCACTACGTCACCCCACCACCAAAGGCCAGCGTATGATACACGTGTTTGACATGAGCGACGGTACTAATGACTATCGTTTAGAGTTCGATGCGGAGGGCTTGGTATGGACTCTCGTTGCCATACTGGAGGGTTCACATGCAACTACCCATCAGTAAAGAGCGACCAAACGTCATGCACGTTGACCTAAATAGTGCTTTTGCTACGACCGAGCAGCAGGCGCACCCGTCCCTGCGCGGTCGGCCCGTCGCTGTGACAAACAGGCTGTCTAGGGGTGCTTGCGTGATAGCCTGCTCATACGAAGGCAAAGCCAAGGGCATAAAAGTAGGCATGCGTTTTGACGAGGCCAAGATATTGGCCCCAGATTTGGTCATGCTAGAAACTGATCCCCCAAAGTATCACTTTGTGTATCAAAAACTAGCCCACATCATGAAGAGCTATTCACCAAATATAAAGATGAAGAGCATAGACGAGGGCATCATTGACTTTCATGGTACGCGCCAATCCATTAATTCTCGGCCATTGAGCGTTATAGGCTACGAAATAAAAAAGCGGGTTAGAGATGAAATTGGCGACTGGATGCGGATAAATGTCGGCATAGCCCCTAATCGATTTTTGGCAAAGTTAGCGGCGGGCTTGCACAAACCAGATGGACTAGATGTCATTACTCATAAAAACTTGCGACAGATTTACGCCCAGCTGAAGCTAACGGATTTGCCGGGCATTGCCGAACATTATGAGGCCAGGCTAAATGCCCAGGGCATAAATACGCCTTTGCAGTTTTTGGATGCGTCTTCTGATGCTCTTAGAAAAGCAGTTTTTAGATCTGTTGTGGGAGAAGATTGGTACCAGCGTTTGCGGGGTTACGAGGTAGATGATTATCAGACAAAACTAGGTAATGTCGGGAGACAATATGTGCTCGATGTGCGTACATCAGACGAAGACACGATATTGTCTAGGTTTCAGTATTTGTGTGAAACAACTGGTCGAAAACTACGCTATAACAATGTTGATTCGCGCGGAATCTTGGTCTGGGCCTCATTCGCTAACGGCGAAGGCTGGTACAAGCGCAAAATGTTCAAAGTCCCCTTCTACACCGACAAAAGTGTTTATGAGCGTGCTTTGTATTTATTCAACCAACGACCGAAACACATGATAGTGGCCAGCATGGGCGTTACTTGCTATCAGTTAACCCCTTCGAATCGTAGTCAAACAAGCATTTTTGAAAACATCAGCAAAGAAGAGTGGCTAACAACAGCGGTCGACGAGATAAATGAGCGCTATGGCAGTTTTGTTATTAGTTCGGCCAATACCATGAATAGCAAAAACATAGTGAAGCAAAAAATCCCATTCGGAGGTACTCAGTACTTTGAATTGCTACTAAGGAGTGCTTAAAAAGTCTGACAATGTTGAAAAATAGACTATCCGCATAAGGTTATGGCGAATATTTTACTGCGCCGTTTTCAACGACTGTAACCCAGGCTTTGCCGGGGCTTAGTTTTATGACTTTATTATTCGCGTCAACAAACGAAAATTGTTTTTTTCGGTCTTTTTTTGTCCACTTACCTTTTATCACAGTGCCGCCCTGGAATATAAATGCACTGCCCTCGCCCGTAGTCCTATAGACCGAATATACGCCGTCCTGAGTTCGATTCATGACTAATGCAACCACAACCTTTGGAGATAACTGTTTTTTTGTTTTCTCGTCAATATGTGGTTGCCCGCCCTCACTTCGTTTGTACGTATTCGACACAGAGTCGTATTTATATCCGACATTGAAAAGCGGCCCCGATAGATTCATGGTTATATTTTTGGCTGTTACCTTTGTGGCTTTCTGCTCTTTTGGTAAATGAGCGAAGCCGATGTATTGGCTTTTTTTATAGCCTTTTTGAGATTCGACTTTATTTAGGTTTTTGGTGCTTGTGTATACGTTGTGTGGGGCGTATCTGTTCGTGACCCGTTGATAGGCCTGAGAATTAGAAAATTGGTCTAGATCTTTTATATTTTGATCACGGATTTGTTTTAATGCGGTTGGACTACCACCCACGTGGGCAACGGCACCATCAAATGGCACTAACCAATCCAAGTAATATGGGCGCACACTTCGCACTGGACCAATATAGTCGGAATCTGTGTCCTGAAAAAGCACCAAGAATCTGGTAATGCCACCCTCGGCGACTGCTTCATAAACCAACCCAGCGTCTCGGAGCCCTGACTGTGGCCGGGCATCTGGGCTATTTTCTATCATGATTGCCGTGACCTGTTTTTTGTTAACCTCTGGCTTTACCGGCAGTCCAGTCAATAGTGATGGAACCGTTTCTGGTTTTTTGATTACAGCAGATTGACTAAGCGGCGTGCTGTTGTCCTTCAGTAATGCATATGCTAGAAAACAGCCACCACCTATTATCAACAATGCAACTACCAGTAAGGCAATTTTTTGTTTTTTGCCCAGGTTTTTATGCCAGGCAGCTAATCTCTTGTGCGGGGGAAGCTTTTTGTTAGGATCAATAGCGGCAAAATCGGGTGGCTCAGTATCTTTGGAGAATGCGTTTGCAGCAACTTGCCCAGCAACTTCATAAGCCTTGTTGCTGTCGACATCGTTCATATCTAGTGTTTCTTCTTTGTTTTTTTGGTCCATGGTTTTTTGCCGGTGGATTTATTAATTCCAGCGCTAATGCTCTATTTACAGTGTATCATAAGCGGTTTGAATACGCTCTAGGCTTCGTTTTTTGCCCAGTACAGCCAGTGTATCCGCTAGCCCTGGGCTAGAGGGCGCCTGTGTGATAGCGATACGAATCAGGCTGAATAATATTACTGGTTTCTGCCCCGTTTCCTCTAGCAGTTTGTTGAGTGTGTTTGTTAAATCCGTCTGACTAAAATCACTTTTTTTCAGGCTTGATATACTTTTTTCTAACAATGATTTTAGTTCTACTTTATCCAGCTTTTTTAGTTGTTTGTGCGAGCTTATTAGTTCCGGCTGTACTGGTATGTCATCAGCAAAAAAGAACCATGTTAGATTCGGGATTTCTGCAAAAAACTTTAACCTTTCTTGTAATAGTCCTAACACTTGTTTTTTATAGTCATCATTGTAGTTTGCGGCTGTTTCAGGCCAATAGTTTTCAACTAACTTAAATAAATCCTCAAGCTTCAGCCTTCGAATGTGAGATCCATTTAGCCAAAGCAATCGTTGTTCGTCGAATCTGGCTCCACTTTTTTGCACTCTATCTAATGAGAATTTTTTAACTAGATCATCGATTGTGAAAATCTCATCTTTTGTACCATCGTTCCACCCTAAGGTTGCTAAAAAGTTGACCATTGCCTCGGGAAGATAACCTTCATCTCGGTAATCTAAAATATCTTTTGCACCATCTCGTTTGCCCAATTTTTTATTCCCGGAGGCCGCCAGTATATGTGGCACGGTTGCAAAAATAGGATGCTTTAGCCCAAGAGCCTCGTAGAGGTTAATATAGTTTGGCATCGATGAGATAAACTCTTGCCCACGTATAATGTGGGAAATTTTCATTTCGGAGTCATCGACTATATGGGCAAAGTTATAGGTTGGGTAACCATCTGATTTAATAAGGATAAAGTCGTCAACAACTTCAGGGCCCGTGCTTAGGTCGCCCATAATTTCATCATGCCATTTATAGGGCTTCGGATCGGATTTGAAACGAAGCGGCATAGAACCATCCCAGGTTGGCGGGTTCTCTGGCCTGTGATTGCGAAATAAAAATGGTTGTTTTGCCTTCTGCGCAGCTTCGCGGAATTGCTGAGTTTGCTCGTTTGTGTATGGATCGGCATATGCCCGGCCACTAGCTACAAGTTTGTCCGCCCACTTTTTATATATGTCCAAGCGTTCACTCTGTCGGTATGGGCCATACTGGCCATCTGCATCAGGGCCTTCTTCCCACTGTATACCTAGCCATTTCAAAGATTCCAATATATGTTTTTCGGATCCTGCAATTTCCCTGTTTTTGTCAGTGTCCTCTATTCTCAGTATAAAAGTACCGTGGTTTTGTTTTGCTACTAACCATGCGAATAAAGCTGTGCGCACCCCACCAACGTGCATATACCCGGTTGGGCTTGGGCAAAAACGCGTTCTGACATCTCGATTGCTCATAGCAAGTATTGTAACAGATTGGTTATTGTGGAAAGTTCTCTAGATACTGTTGGCTATTTTTAATAATTGGTCACTGTTGAGACTAGAGTTCCCTTCGATTTGGTACCAAACACCCCCACTAACCCACGTTGCATTACTGGAATCATATATATAAATCGTCTTGCCGTTATCATCGAACGTTTGATACTGCTTATTGCTGGCCACCATATAATTGTCAACCAGGGCCGAGCTATTCCAGTTGGATACTTGCTGGGTCAGGCTAAAACTTCTCTGGTCACTATTCGAGCTAAAAGATATTTTTACTTTCCCAGGCCCATACTCAACTGGCCCTGACATTGAAAATCCAGATGGTTTATAGGATGGCATGTTAGCGCTAAAGCCTGCGCGGCTTGAGGCTATCCGCATGCTCAGATTGGGAATATTTTGATAAAGAACAAAACCACCCAAAATGATAATCGTGAGTGCGGTGAGGGTAATATTTGCGGCTTTTCTACTAAAGCCTAGATTTCGAGCAAGCCTGTGTTTTGGTTTTCCCGGACGACTCTTTCTGGCTTGGTGACTGTTTGCGTTCAGCATAGCATTTGCTATGGCCTCTTCTGATTTTGAATACGGTTTGGCTGGACTTTCTGCTTTTTGGCTGATTGGCGAAATTGCAGTCAAGTAGGATTCGTTTTTATACGCATTTTTGTTTTCGAGTGCTTTATGTTGTTTTGTACTATTATGCTGGGTTTTTTCTGTAATATTCTGGGTGCTGCTATGCAGTGGGGATACGAATCGTTTGATTCTACTACTTTTTTTGACTTTTTGGGCTCGCTGAAGTCTTTCTTTTTCGTGTTTTGCGCTTGGTCTATTACCTTCATGTTTTTTTATACTTGGTTTTTTGACCGCTTCGCGCATCAATGTTCTAGATTTTTGAAGATGTATTCCCACGTTATTGGCGGACGAAGGTGCATGAATCTGACTGCTTTTCACTGAAGTTAGTTTTTTTTGGATTTTTTGCTGCGAATTATTTTTTCTGGGAACTGGGCTTCTAACAAAACCGTCAATGATTGTGCCTTTTTTGCTGACAGCTTTTGGTTTCTGATTGATCGGTTTTTTTACCTGAGTCTGGCTAAGAGTAGTTTTTATTTGGCGGCCAGTAGCAACATCATATATTTTGCCATTTAACTCTATACTGTTTTTATGGTTGCCCACGTAGGTAGTACCCTCTGTTGTATTTTATTTGTCTAAAATGCTTTGCTTATATATCTTAAACCGTCTCTGGCCACCTCGCAAGTAATTTCCTGGAATCAGGGGTAAAATCGTGATATAAGTACTAGTGACCAATATGGATTTTCTTGACCCCAAAAAACGCAAAGCCCACTCCCGTCGACTATTCATCGGTTACGGTCTAATGGCAATTGCTATTGGCCTGGGGGCAGTTATATTGCTATATGCTTCATTCGGCTATGGGGTGGATCGCAGTGGTAATCTTTTCCAAAATGGAATTGTATTCTTGGCTTCTAATCCAGATCAGGCTCAGGTAAAGATTACAAATACTGGCAATAGTTTTTCTAAGACTGTGGTAACTAGCGATCGCTTGAATCTTAAGGCAGATATTTATAAATTCCAGTTTTTAAAAAAGGGCTACCGGCCCTGGGAAAGAACAGTCGAGCTTCGTGGTGGAAGCGTGGAGAGATTGGTATATCCACTTTTGTTCCCAGACAAACTAACCTCGAGCAGAAAAAAACAATATGCATCTACGCCGGGTTTGGTAACTCAGTCACCGGACAAAAAAATAATAATAATACAAAAACCAGGAACAGTCGGAAGTTTTGATGTTTTTAGCTCCGGGGATTCAATAGAGCAAAAAACTGGTTTCAAGCTGGCTAGCAACTTGTTTCCAGTTGGCTCCAAGGCCGAAAAACTTGAATTAATAGAATGGGCTAAAGATAATCGGCACTTGCTAGTATCGTACAAATCAGGAAAAACTAAGATTTTTATTTTAATTGATAGCCAAAAGCCAAGTGCTAGCATCAATCTTAACAATGTATTTGGTTTGTCGCCTCTAGTTGCCGAACTACGAGACAAAAAACCAGATATTTTTTACTTTCAGTTGGCTGACAATAGGTTACTGAGTGCGCAGATTAATAATAAGACCCTGAGTCTTGTTGCGAAAAATGTAGCCGATTTTGACTCGCACGGAGAGAATACGGTACTGTACGTCAGCAAAAAAAATAACAAAACGGTCAATGTTTTTATTCGGCAAAATAATACAGTCCAACTACTCAGACAGCTCCCATTAGATAAAGGTTATAATCTCAATATGTCAACGTACAACGGTAAATTATTCGTCGTTGCTGGTGCAAAAAGCGATGACAATACTTATGTCTACCGAGACCCAGTCAAAGCTTTTTTACGCAAAAAAACTGACACGGAACTAACGACTCGCACCTTAAGACTTAAAAACGTGGACAAGGTATCATTTTCTGAGAATAGTCAGTTTATAGCTGCTCAAAGTGGACAAAATTTTGATGTCTATGACGCCGACCAGGATAGGCAGTACCATTATGAAATTACAAACAAGATTGACTCTGGTTCAGAAGTAGCCTGGATGGACGGCCATAGACTGACCTTCGTGTCAAAAAGTAAATTGGTCGTATTCGACTTTGATGGGATTAATAAGCAAGTACTTGTCGAATCTCGTTCGCAATTCCCCGCGATGTTTAACCCTGACTATAGCCAGTTATTTGTTGTCTCACCTACCGACAATAGTTCGAATAATAAATCTCAGTTAAACCAAACTAGCTTAATTGTCGCTAACTAACCCTTTAAAATACTAGGTTTTTGATTCTTTGCCATAAACTCTCGGCATTGCCGGGTACAATTGTCGGCTCTGAAGCGCTTGTCCCTGTTGCTGTACTAGCCTTGTTGCCTGTAGGGTCTGGGGTGATTTGCTCTCCAATAACAACTAGACGATTTAA
Source organism: uncultured Candidatus Saccharibacteria bacterium (assembly GCA_964494845.1). Taxonomy (GTDB): domain Bacteria; phylum Patescibacteriota; class Saccharimonadia; order Saccharimonadales; family JAGQNJ01; genus CAYRSA01. The sequence goes on from CAZBSC010000004.1 coordinate 17,473, forward strand.
TGATGTGCCCGGTGGGTCGCAGGTTATTAAGGTTGCAGATGCAATTTTGCTGGTAGATTTGAGCACGGAAACATCATTGGGGCTGACAATTTTTTTCTCGAAAACTTTGTAGGCATAGCGTACTCGATTTTTGGTTAGGTAAAACGTATCGCCTTTTTCCAATTTGTTCAGCAGCACAAAAGCAAATTTGTACTTACCCTTATTAAAGATGTTATTACTAGAGTGTCCAACGAAAACGCTGTTGCCTTTCTCTCCAGGGTCCGGAGTTATAGAGTAGTGCACTACTCCCCCCTCAAGGCCTGATTGAATGCTTTTTTCGAACTTATCAGGGTTAGTATTGAACGGAACATTATAAACAGTTGGTATTTCAACATTAATTTTCGGGATAATTACTTGTGACTCCGGGCCAACACTACTGGAGCTGGGATCAACAATTATCGGCGTGGAACTAACTGTTCTACTGGGTGTAATGAACGGAGCAATAAATCTCTCGTTGAAAAAACCAAATAATAAAATGAACATAACCAGTGAGCCCATGCCTAAGCCGAAGACAACTGAATGAAGGTTTTGTTTTCTGGAAGTGTATCTGCGATTGTCTTCTGCTGATCTCAAAATTCGTTTTTTTACTTCAGCAGTCGTCTCGTTTTTAGTCTGTGTCTCGGTGTCGATTGGTTTTGCCTGTTGGATGATAGCCGGCTCGCGGCTTTTTTTGGCATGGGAATCATAGAACTCTTGCCATACTTCGTGTTTCTCTTTATCGGAAAGCGCCACATAATACGCGTGCCAGGCAGTTTGGATGTCAGCCAGAGATTTGCCGGATTTACTGAGGTTTAACATGTAAGTCTGATGCTTGGAATTGGGAGAGACAGCCTGTTTTGTTTCTTTTAGTTCTTCTTTTGCATTTGGTTCTGATGAATATAGCTGGTCAAGTTTTGCCCGCGCAATATTGATAGCCGGCTCGGGCTGGCTGCTAGTTTTGGGGCTTTTATCTTGTTCTGGTTTTAGGCTCATATCCTGAAAATTTTTCACTACGCTAACATTGGCGTTAACAGAGTAATTATAGTACAATTATCTCTGTTCTGCTATCGCTCAACCCTGGCCGGAGTGGCGGAATTGGTATACGCGCACGACTCAAAATCGTGTTCCCTTCGGGATTGAGGGTTCGAGTCCCTCCTCCGGCACCATTCGACTCACTTTGTTCGCTCATGGTAAACCATGGGCGTTTTTAATTTTTTCTCATAACCACGTTTTGGCTAGAGGGCCTTTTACTTGGAGAATTTATATGCTAACTAGATTATCTATATCATTTGGACACACTGGATTTTTGGGAGTACAAGTTCCATTCTCCCTTTCAGTATTCCTACACGTTCATAGCCTTCGGGACATTCTAAAGCTAGGTCTCTACCCTGTACAACATGTCCGGGTTCAAGCACTTCAGTATGGCCATCATATACAAACGAGCCTAGCAATATACCTGTGCATATTTCACTTGAACCAGCTGTCTCGCTACCCCTCACAACTACTAGCGGATCTGTATCTTGGAAAAGTCCGAGTACTTCCAGTGTCATAAACCTGTTGGACTTAGCTCCGCTATATATTCTTAAAGTAGATCCAGGTACCATGTCTCCAGTAAATACCACCAGCTGGTAATCATCTTCAATCCATCCCTTTTCTTGTTTGCTCATGTTAAGGCTTATTAAATACTTTGAAACGCTCTATGTCAATACTTATTTCGGTTGGCAGACTAACTATGCTTTTATTCGTGCAATGCTGTTGTTAAAGCCTGGAAGGGGTGATTTGGGTTTTGAAGTTGCCAGATGCTAGTGCTAGCTGATGTTTTTACCCGCCATACGGTCTCCGTATTTGGGGTAGTGCTTACTTCTCCATTGACGGCGACAATTATTTCGTCGTTATGTTTTGTAACGATCGATACTGGTAGTTTTTTTGAAAGATCATGGATTAGTTCTATATTTTTTTGCAGCGGTAAACCGTATTTGATGACTTCCTCGCCATTTTCAATAATGTGGGGCCAAGCTTTTTGTAGTTGCGCAAAACTTGCCACAATTGTCGTATTTGGCCTACGAAATAATTTATCAGGGTTAGACGTAAACTGGTCCAAACAATCTTGAGTTATTGTCAGCGATCCAGGATACTTTTGGATAAATTGCTCTAAAACTATTGCCGTTTCACTGTTTCTACCCACATCACCTGCAAGCAGCACTGCGTCTGACCAAGCAGCCCATTCCAGCCATGGGTCTAGAGCACTACGCGCGAAACTGCCACTTTTATTAGTTGGTGCAAATTCGCAGTTTTCAAGGACCCTGCCTATTGTCTTTTTTAGTGCATCTGGCATCAGCACTTTGGCTACGCCAACGCCGGCTTTTACTGATGCTTCGTATGCCTGACCTGGTGCGCTAAAGTTGAATTTGTTGCCACCAATAATCAATAGCTTTCCTGCCAACCGTTTGTTCTCGGGCCGGCTCCATAATAGATCTGGAAAAAGGGGCTCGCTTTTAGACTGTTTCTGCCAGTATGTATTTTCCATCATGGTCCTTTAGATTATAAATAACGTTCTTTCGTTCGATAACAATATCCCAGTTTTTTTCCTTTGCCATGCTGAACAGCTGCTGGTCTGGGTTGAAAGCAATGGGATTTTCTACGGCTTCTAGTAGAGAGGCATCGCTGGCGCTATCACCAATTCCATAGCTATCTTCGTAAGTCAGGTCGTGTTTTTCTGCCAGATTTTGTAAGGTTTTCTTTTTATCTGAAGAAGCTACGGTTTTTGATCCCGTAAAATTGTCACCCTCTCTTTGGTAGACAGTCCCAACCCAATCGTCAAAACCGTATTGCATAGCAACATGCTTAACTAGTTCTTGGTGAGACCCGGAAATAGCTAGTAGCACGTAGCCTTTGTTTTTTAGGGTGGCCGCAAGCCCGCGAGTGTAGTTATAGACTTGTTCTTTGTATTCGTGGGCGACTGTTTCTGCGGCAATGTCAAAGTCTTTTGTGCTGAGGCCAGGCAGAGAGTCTTCGTATACTTTTATCAATGTCTTTTCATAATCTTTGAAAGCATTCGGGTGCTCCCTGCGTTTCCAAACCATTCTAGCCTGGTGCAGTGTTTCATGATCGTATTGTCCCAACAATCCTTCCCTGGCCAAATAATCAACAACTGCATGATAAAGTTGCCAACGAATCAACGTCCCATCGATATCAAAAACCGCAAACTTCTTCATGACATTCTAATAGTACTCTTAGATTATATAAAGTGCACAAATCTGGAGACTTGAATATATTCGCACAGTATGTTATAATAATCGAATGATGATAGAATCGTCACCTCCCGTGGCTAAACTTTGCCATCTTTGGCTAGATGGTGAATACGCTCATTCTCGAGAAAAGTTTGGATTTAACCAAGCGGATGAACTTGCAAGACTAGGAGTCAGGGGTCGTTTTGGACCTGACGCTGAGTCATATTGGAATCGAATGCAACATTATGAAGATGCTGATGGTTCTATGCAACGAGCGCAAATGGCGGCAAAAATGGCTAATTCTCCTAGAATGTTGTGGGCCACACTTCGTGCGATGGAATGGGAAGATAATAAACCGGCGGCACTACACAGCTCCCTATTAATGGAAGAGTCATTAGCAAGCGGTCACGTAGAAGCCAAAAGGTTTATTGATGCACCGGATTTTTATGATACCCCAGTCGGTTTAGGTTTAGCATGGCTTGATGGAAGTATAATCAGGAATGGTTTAGATCGTAAATTCCGCCTTGGTCAGCTTGTTCGTGCAGAGCAAATTATGTTTGACGCAGTAGCAGTAATGGCGCTTCAATTTGAAAGAACATTAGAAATCACCGGTACGCTGCCTCGTCCTGGCCTTTCAAGTGGCAACATTGAGCCATGGTCCTATATGCCTCCAGTGCTGGGGTAATCATCTGCAAGATAGTCCGTATAATGCGAGTAGAACAGCTAGTGCTGATCCGGTACGACGGTCTAATTTGTCACCTGTAAGCCAACCGTTAAAACCTTTGGCGGCGCCTGTATTGGGAAGGCCCGTAACGATTTCCATTGCTTCAGTCAGGTCTTTGCCAGCTTTTAAGTGCTTTACAAACTCCCCGGGTATGGGGTAAGCAGGAGCGAACGCTATTGACGGCTGTTTGGAAGTTTTTGATGATACCGCAGCACAGGCGCATTCAAACCATTTTGGCCCTGAAGACATATCCAAAACGAAAACTCCGCCTTCAATCGCAACGTAGTAATCGTACCCGCCGTCATCATCTATAGCTTTTAGCCTATTCAGCGCGCCTTCGGCAGTTTCTTTTTGGGTCAGTGGTTGCTTGCTGACACCACTGTCTATCTCTGTGTCTGATAAAAATACTTCAAACTCCTCTTTGGTGAATTGCCTAAAAGCATCCTCGACCGCCAACTTCTTTATCTTATTACGCGACGCAACCAGAACTTTCAGCTTCACATTAGGCCTTTATTTCTATGCTTACTGGGCAGTGGTCGGAACCCATAACATCACTGTGGATTTTTGCTTGGGTGATTTTGCTTTTCAGACTTTTACTGGCTAGCCAGTAATCAATCCGCCAACCCACATTTCGCTCCCGCGCTTTTGCAAAGTGTGTCCACCAGCTGTAGTGACCGTTTCCCTGGGTGTACAAACGGAAGGTATCAATTAACCCGTTATCAACGAAATTTTGAAAACCCTCACGCTCTTCCTTGGTAAACCCTCGCTTGCCAACGTTTGGTTTCGGTCTAGCAAGATCATCTTCGGTATGAGCAACATTTAAGTCTCCACAGGCCAGAACGGGCTTCTTTTTTTCGAGTTGTTTCAAATATTCTAAAAATGCTGGGTCCCAATGTTTGTTCCGCAGTTCTACTCGGCTGAGGTCGTCTTTGGAATTAGGGGTATAAACAGTAACAACGTAAAAATCTTCAAATTCTGCAGCCATGACCCGGCCCTCTTTATTCGGGTCGCCGTAAACGTCGCCAGTGACTTTGTGCTTTTTTATTATCTCTTCAGGAAATCCGTTTATAACCGCAATTGGCTTGGTTTTTGTAAAAATTGCTGTGCCTGAATAGCCTTTTTTTTCGGCGCTGTTCCAGTATTCTTCATACCCATCAATATCTACTTCGGACTGATGCTGCTGAGCTTTTGTTTCCTGAAGACATAAAATATCGGGTTGGTATTTATCAATAAACTTTTTGAACTCGCCCTTATTCCAGACGGCCCGAATCCCGTTCACATTCCAGCTATACAATTTCATAACATAAAGTATAGCGATATAACAACGTATCTGCTAGACTTGTCTCTTAGATGAGTACAAAGTACAAACGCATCCTATTGAAACTATCTGGCGAACAATTAGCTGGTAAGCACGAATACGGGATTGACCCAGAAGTGGCCAAGTATTTAGCAGAGGAAATATCAAAAGTACAACGCCAGGGCGTACAGGTTGTAGTGATAGTCGGCGGCGGCAATATGGTCAGAGGCGAAGAGCTGTCCAAGGATAGCAGTATAAAGCGTGTTACGGCAGACCAAATGGGTATGTTGTCTGGCCTAATGAACGCTATGGCACTGACTGATATATTCGAGGCCCAAGGTGTCCCTACCAGGTGCCTCAGCAATATTTTTGTTGAACAACTGGCAGAAAGCTATTCGTACCGACTGGCTGAAAAACATCTGGAAAATAATCGAGTTTTACTTGTCGCTGGTGGCACAGGCCGTCCGTATTCTACACACGACACTGCAGCAGTTCTTACGGGTCTTGAATTAGATTGCGACATAGTTATCAAAGCAACAAAAGTTGAGGGTGTTTATGACAAAGACCCAGAAAAACATAGTGATGCCAAACTGCACGAAAACCTAACATTGCAGCATGCTGTCGAGAACCGAGAGATAAAAGTCATGGACCAGGCAGCATTAGGAATGGCAGTAGAGCATGGTATAACAATTGCAGTATTCGATGCTTCAAAAGAAGACAACCTTCTAAAACTAGTTAGTGGCGAAAAAATCGGCACAATAATCAGCTAAATTTCTAATGATTCACCTATTTTTAGTGGGCGATACTTTTTATCATTTCTCTCGGCAAATAGCTTGAACCAATTATTTATAGAACCATGTCCAATCTCATTTAGTAGTCCATCGTGTGTTGGGAATACTAGTTGGCAGTTCGAGTTTTCGAATAATTGAAGCGAATCGCTGACGCGAAACCATGGCCCTGATTTTGGCACGGCTAGCACTTTGAACGGTTTTGGACACACCGCAAACGAATCGCCGGGATAATAAAGTTCGTTGTTAATTAGTACCCCAATGTTCTGGGCTTGCGGTGTTTTGGGGTCTACCATTTCATGTAAGTCACCGAAAAATTCTAAATTGAAAGGACCAACGCTGTATGATTTGCCTAGCTCTGGGACTGTCACAACCCAACCTTTTAGCTTGCCAGCAACTTCACTAGTCCCAAAAATTTTTAGATCAGGATTCTCACTTACTATGGCGTCAACTTTTTCTAGATCTAAATGATCTCCATGCACATGAGTAACCACCAGAACACTGATATTTTTCACGTCAGTGAAGGATGGGCTCAGTTCGCCAGGGTCTATAACAAGTCGATTTGTCCCCTCGGTTATATCTAAACAAGCGTGTTCGTACTTCGTAACTCTCATAACTACTATTATACCACCGTAGATAACCTGATATATTGTTACATATGATAAAACCGTTTTTGATTTTGCAGTTGCGGCCTGAAGATGTGTTGGCTGATAACGAGTACGAAGCTTTCTTGCGTTACGGGAATCTAGAGGTTTCTGATACCCATAGAATTCGTTTAGAAAAAGATGGCTTGCCAAAACTCGAATTGCGTAATTACTCGGGTGTTATTGTTGGCGGCAGCCCTTTTTGTTTTAGTGATGATCCTAGCAAAAAGACTGCACAACAGAAAAAAATTGAACTGGCTTTACAGAAATTGGTCCGGCAGATCGTTGATGACGATGTTCCGTTTTTAGGCGCCTGTTATGGGTTGAGCGTGTTAGCTTTTTGCCTGGGCGGAGTTGTATCAAAAGAGAAATATGCAGAGAACGCCGAGGCTGTAACAATTAGGTTACAAACTGATGCGAAAACGGATGTTTTGACAAAGGATTTGCCGGGATCATTCAGGGCATTCGTTGGGCATAAAGAATCATGCCAATCAGTACCGCCGGGTGCAGTTTTATTGGCTTCTTCAGATGCTTGCCCGGTCCACATGATCCGTTCCGGCAAAAATGTATATGGAACACAGTTTCACCCAGAACTAGATTCGGAAGGTTTGGGACTACGCATCAATGCGTATAAGAATCTGGGTTACTTCCCAGCAGAAGATGCTCAAAAATTAGTTCATGCTGCTCTGCAAGAAACTATAACCGTGCCAATGCAAATCCTAGAAAGATTTATCAAAAAATATCAAGCCGAAATGTAGCTGGCGGAGAGAGAGGGATTCGAACCCTCGAAGCCCTTGCGAACTTACCACCTTTCCAAGATGGCGCACTAGACCACTATGCGACCTCTCCTCGTCGAGCTTGCGCGACAAAAAAACTAACGTAGGCAGTATAACTGATAAATATACTAAAAACACCTTGATATTATTGACTAGGACAGAGTATATTATATACAAGGAGGGTTGCTCGTGACGAGCGAACCCTTTTTATTAACTAAAAAATAATAGATTTTCTGTTTAAGGGTGTATGGCACTAATTGAGATAAAAGACGTCAGCAAGTTATACGGTTTTGGCGATGCGGCAACTATTGCCCTCGACGAAGTTGAATTCGTCGTGGAAAAAAACGAGTTCATTGCCATCATGGGTCCCAGCGGTTCTGGGAAATCAACACTGATGAATATAATTGGGCTACTTGATAACCCTAGCCACGGCACGTACAAGATTAATGGCCGTATGGCATCCCGGCTAAAATCCAAACAGCGTGCCAAGATTCGCCGAGATACTGTTGGTTTTGTGTTTCAGTCTTTTAATCTTTTGCCCCATCTCAATGTTTTGGAAAATGTAGCCTTGCCACTTGCCTATAAAGGGATTACGCCAGTAAAAAGAATGAAACGTGCAGCCGAAATAGTTGAGCGAGTGGGCCTGAGTGACAGAGAGTACTTCTACCCTTCCCAACTGAGTGGCGGACAATTGCAACGGGTTGCTATCGCCCGTGCCCTAATCAACGACCCAAGTCTGATAATTGCCGATGAACCAACAGGTAACTTAGACAGCGAATCTAGTCGTATAGTCATGGAATTACTCGGTGAAATACACAAGGCCGGCAACACTGTCCTAATGGTGACTCATAACCCTGCCCTAACTCGCTATGCTACTCGCGTTGTTTACATGCATGACGGTAGCATTATCCACGACGAAGAAAGCGAGTTGGGTGAAATCTCTAAGATACTAAAAAGAAGCATGTACTTTGTGTCAAAAAAGACCGAAGAAGACGAAGCGGCTGGCGTATCTGCCTTGATGAAAACTATCCCCGGTGATCTCGATGATAGTAAAAAAAGTACAAAAAAGAAACGTCGCCCTCGCACGACTAAACGTAAAACCAAGATAAAGAGAGCCAAGCCATGAACAAGGGCAATTGGAAGCTAGCAATGCAATCTATCCGCGGCACAAAATGGCGCAGTTTGTTCACAATGCTAGGCATTATTATCGGTGTTGTATCGGTTTTGACGATTCTGAGTTTAGGAGAAGGTGTTAAAAAAGAAGTTGCCAAGCAAGTCGAATCTTACGGCAGTGACTTGATTATTGTGAAGCCAGGAGGTGATACAAAAAAATCCATAACCAGCGGGAAGGCCTTTTCTGGATTTAGCGCTATCACTGCCATGAACGACTCTGATATAGAGGCAATCGAGGGCTCGAAAAACATCCAGGCAGTAGTCCCGCTTGCCAGTGTTAACGGAGTTATAGGCTATGACGGCAACACCTACCCCGAGGGTACTGTTGTCGCCACCACCAGTATTTTCCCAACTATGTTGAACCACAAAGTTGAGTTTGGGGAATTCTTTAGTGATACAGACGAGGGGCGCAAGTTTGCTGTGATTGGAAAGAATGTTGCAGAGCAGGTATTCAAAGAGAATGTGCCAGTCGGCAAAACTATAGAGTTTCGTGGTGAACGCTATATCGTGAAGGGCGTTATGGAAGAATTCGACACTTCTCCATTCTCCCCCGGGGGGAATTATAATGATGCGGTATTCATCCCCTTTACTACAGGCCAGGCGGTCAATGAAGGTGCATCGACCGTATTCCAGGTGATAGTCAAGCCTACGGATAAGAAATTAGTAGATGAAGTAGAAAAAAATATTTACCAAAACCTACTTGCAAAACACGGTGGTCAGGAAGATTTTAGCGTACTCAAACAGGAAGAAACCCTAAAAGCAACTAACAGTACACTGGATTTGCTGACCAGACTAATTGCGTTAGTGGCCGCTATTTCGTTATTTGTGGGTGGTATAGGTGTCATGAACGTCATGATTGTTTCTGTTACAGAGCGAACTCACGAGATTGGTGTGCGAAAAGCTATCGGAGCAACTGACGGTCAAATATTAGGACAATTTCTCAGTGAAGCTGTTTTGCTCAGTGCAGTTGGTGGTTTCTTGGGCGTAATAATATCATTCTTTATTTCAATGTTATTTAGGATTTTTACTGACTTTGTCCCAATAATAACCCCGACCATGGTATTAGGAGCCTTGCTAATTTCTGTTTTTGTTGGTGCGGTCTTTGGCGTTGCCCCTGCAGTGAAGGCCGCAACAAAAGACCCAATTAAAGCACTTCGCCGCGAATAAAAAAACACCCGTTTTTACACGGGTATTTTTACATTTTGTTTTAGTATGTTGATTAAAAAACTAAGCTGATCGTTTTACATCTAGTGCTAAAGCGATCATGATTGGCCCAGTTATTAGTGCGTATAGTCCTAGGATCCAAACAAATGCTACACCGCTAGAAGCAGGCTGAAGAAGCATTATTACGCCGACCAACACCGACAAAACCCCACCAATGACTACCATCATTTTGTGTGTGGCTAGGTTGTCTTCTGTTAGCGCCATTACTACTTCGAATACCCCACGCGCAATCAAGGTTAAACCGATGATTAGAATGAAGGTTGCGAAAGTGACTGCAGGATGTCGTACCAAGTAGACCCCTACTCCCAGCTGAGCAAAACCTAGAATCATGCTAAGAAACCAGTTTTGGCCTTTTGTTAGGTTCATTAGTGAACCGATAATGTTAACCATTCCGCCCACTAGAACATAAATGCTGAACAGATAAACCAGTGTTACCAGAGTAATTCCTGGCCAAAAAATAGCCGCGAAACCAAACAGCACACCAGCAATCCCTTGCACCATCAGTGCTTCCCACATTGGCTTTAATGCGTTTTCACTCATAAAGCATCCTCCTATTAATTGATACTTTAATTATTGAGCCGAATGGCGCATCTGTCAATATGTTGTTATTTACTCTAAGAAACGAAAGTTCTAGCTGTTCCGCCCTTGCCCGCCCTACCTGTTCGACCTATGCGGTGAATATAGGTATCGTAGGTCTGTGGCTGATCAAAGTTGACAACCAGGCTGACGTCAGGGATATCAAGTCCTCTGGCTGCTACGTCTGTTGCCACCAAGACTTTCACTCGTGCATCTTTAAACGATTTCAAGGCTCGTTGGCGTTGAGATTGGGATTTGTTACCGTGGATTGCTTCGGCGCTGTGGCCTTTTCTGGTAAGGTCATCAGCTAGCCTTTGGACGCCAAATTTTGTTTCACCGAATATTAGAACTCGGTCAAATTGTGGCTCTGCCAAAAGCTTTACTAGTTTTTCTACTTTTTGTTCTTTCGAACCAGACTCGATTATGTTTTGGTCAATATGCTCACTAGTTACTTTTGCTGCGGTAGAGATCATAACGGCATTGTTCTGAATCCCGTCGAGAAGCCTAGTAACTTCTGTTGTCATCGTAGCGCTAAAACAAACAACTTGTTTCTTATCAGGCATTGCATGCATGATAAATTGCATGTCTGGCAAAAATCCCATGTCCAACATTTGGTCTGCTTCATCGAGCACTAATGTCGTTGTCTCGTGCAGTTTTAGTTCGCCTTGCTCAATAAGATCTTTCAGTCTTCCAGGTGTACCAACGATAATGTTGACGCCACGACGTAGCTCGCTTTTTTGCCTATGAATATTTTCACCACCGACACAAACAACTGAAAATAGTTTCATGCCTTTTGCAAATTCACGGAATTCGTCGTTAACTTGGTGTGCAAGTTCTCGAGTAGGGGCAATTACAAGGGCGGCGTTGCGCTTTTTGTTAGTTGCAAGGCCATGAATAATCGGTAGCATAAATGCAGCTGTTTTACCTGTGCCTGTGTTTGCAAGCCCAACTAAATCGTTCCCTGCCAATAACGGTTTGATGACCTTGTCTTGAATCGGCGTAGGTACTTTGTAGCCTTTTGCTTCGATATTTCGCGCTAACTGTTCGTGAAAATTAAAATCAGCGAAACTGTGCTGCGGGGCTTCTGTGGTTTCTGCGGTTATTGGTACAGCCGTGTTTATAAACCGTCTGCTATCAAGATTGCTAGGTTTTCTCCGGAATCCGCCACGACTACGACCGCCACCGTTTCCACCGCGAGAGTTAGATTTGTATGATGAGCCACCACTGCGGCGCCCAGAATTTGAATAATTGTTATACAATTTTTTGTATCCTTTTCTATCGTAGTTTAGTCTTTTTGCGAGGAACATCGAGACTACTAGCAATAAAAAAGCATGGACTCAGCGTTCAAAGTTTTACGATTAGCCTATATAATAGCATAAGAATATTTATGAGTCAACTAAATTAATAATGTCGTATTATGGTATTAGTGAAAAATAATTTAAAGTCGTTCGCACTGGCCGTAAAAAAGTTTTTTCTAAAAAAACGTACTCTATACATACTGTTTGTGTTGCTATTTCTATTTGTTATTTCTAATCTGGTAACTTTTTTCGTATATAAAAATAGTACGTACCCTAACACCCGAATTGCAGGCCAAAAATTAGGTAGTGTTCAATTGGATAAACTAGATTCCAAGTTGGATTCCATGATCCTCTTGCCGGACTCTGTTAGAGTTAATTTCCAAGATTATGCGAAAGATATTGAAACGACTAAACTCGGCATTGTAGTTGATAATGAGAATACTGCAAAAGCCCTCTCCGAACGTCATTGGTTGCCTGTTGCCAATTTATTTGTCCGACACAATAAATCAGCAGTCATCAAATCTAATGACCCGATACTTCAAAAAGAATTAGAAAACCTGGCCAAAAAATTAAACAAAAATCCTACCAATGCAGCTCTTGTTGCAAAAAATGGCAACTTTAAGATTAAAAAATCTTCTAAAGGTGTAAAAATCGATATACCCGTCTCAAAAACAGCAATATTAGAGCAAGTTAGTTCAGGGGCGGACAGCATAACCCTAGTATCATCGGTGGTCGAGCCGAAGATTACAGAGTCAACGCTTGCGCCAGAACTACAAAAACTACAAAGTTATCAGAAAACTAAAATATCATACAAGTACAAAAACAATTCAAGGCTGATTACCATGTCAGAAATTGTCGGTCTTTATGTGCCTAACGGTAGTTCTATGATTATTTCTGATGCCTTAACACAAAACCTTATAGAAAGCGTTGGTACTGCTTTTGGAATACGAGTTGAAAATTTGACTCAAATTACAGCGGCAACAAAGAATGCGATTAAGAGCAAACAAGATTCTGTGCTTACGCTGGTAGCAGCACCAAAAGCCGTCAGAACATTTACTTACTGTACGGCTGTAAAAGGTGTTAGTTCTAGCTATTTGGGTGGTTTAGAGTCAAAACTTCAATCTGTTTACGGCGATAAACGTGGTTGGTCGTTAGATGGTTCAGTGTCATACAGAAAAGTTAGTTCTGGGTGCGATTTCACAGTTTGGCTTTCCGCAGCCAAGTTAATGCCAACTTTTGGCGCTATTTGTGACAGTTCATGGAGTTGCACAGTTTCGCCCAATGTCATCCTGAATTTCGATAGATGGCAAGGTGCGAGCGCAGCCTGGAATCAAAAAGGAGGCTCACTGGACGACTACCGAAGCATGGTGATTAACCACGAAACTGGGCACTGGCTTGGATTTGGTCACGCTTTTTGCGCCGGCTCTGGGCAAAAAGCACCTGTCATGCAACAACAGTCAATTAGTTTGCAGGGCTGTAATTTTAACCCATGGCCACTGTCGTCAGAGCAAGCTATGCTAAAACAAACTTTAGGAATTTAGTCTTATTGTAGAGCGGCAGTTAATCTAGCGACACTATCTAAGAGCTCGCTCTTAAAGCCTCGTTTTTTCCAAGTTGATAGATTGACTTGTTTAGAGTTCGACAAATCAATTTTTTGCACTTTCCTCAGGTCACTGACAACAGAATTGCTGTAAGTTATCAAAATACATTCTAGATCCAGTTCGAAAGAACGGATGTCCATATTGCTAGATCCGATTATGGCGATATCGTTATCGATGGTCATGTGTTTTGAGTGCAGCAAAACTGGTTTTTTATGTAAGTATATTTTTACGCCGGCCGTCAATAGCTCTAGGTAGTAAGACCGCTGTGCATGCCCAACCATCCATTGATCCATTGCTTCCGAATTGATGATGCTAATGTCTATTCCCCTGCGTGCGGCTGATGTTACAGCCTCTAAAATCGCATCGTTAGGAACAAAATATGGATTTGTTATTACTACTTTTTCTCTAGCGCTATGTATCAACTGAGCAAAAAGCCGAGCGTTATTCTCTGTATCATATCCTGGTCCGCTGGGTAGTATTTGGGCCAAAACATCGCCTGTTTTATTAGGCAATGGGCGTTTTTTCGGATTTACAATGTTTGTGAGTTTTTCACCGGTTTCGGCCATCCAATCGCAGGCGAAAACTACGGAACATTGTCGCACTATAGGACCATTTAGGCGCACCACTAGCTCGTCATAATAAATATCGTCTTTTCGGTGATACGTTCTATCTACTAGATTTTGAGATCCAATATATGCCGTTTTATCATCAATAACTACAATCTTACGATGGTTGCGCAGGTCGGGTCGGTTGTAATATTTTGGCAATATTCTTACCGGTAACATTAGATGCCACTCAACGCCAATGCTAGTTAAAAGTTTTTTCATTTCTTTGCGACGTGGATATGCGCGGTGGCCCATGCCGTCGATCAACAAGCGGACGCTAACTCCTCTGTTGACTGCATTTTCCATTGCATCAAACAATGGCTGTGTTGTCTGGTCTAGCGCGAGAATAAAATACTCGAGGTGGACGAACTCTTTGGCGCCGTTTATTTGTTTTACAATGTCGTCAATAGCCCGATTGTATTCGGGCAATATTTTTACACTGTTCCCTGCTTTTGCCGGCAGTTTACCAAGAGCTTTGCTCAACTTTACTATAGCTTCAATCCTTTGCCTTCTCGCTGGGCTTAGTGACGAGATATCAGATTTCAGCTCTTTTCCAGACTGTTCTATTAGCTTATCAACGCTACTCTGTAGCATGCGACGTCGTTTTGATAATTTTGGACTACCAATCAGTAAGAATAAAACTATGCCTAAACCTGGCAACAAGAATATCACCAGCAACCATGCAATTGCCGAGCTGGGCTTTCGTTTTCTAGGGATATATAGCAAGAATCCAATTCTAATTGCCCAATCAATGAAGAAAGCCAACACTCCAAGCCACGTCCAATTTATATTCATTTAATACTTACTATAACCTAAATTACTAAAACAATCACAATTTATGCCTTTATCACCAAAGGTTTGCCTCAAGTTATTCTCAGGTAGAATATATATAGTGAGAACAGAATGCGCCTATTAGTAGTAGAAGATGATTATAAGATTGCGGCTGCAATAAAACGCGGGCTTCAGAGGCAATCATATGCTGTCGATGTCGCTAATGACTCAGACAAGGGGTTGGAAATGGCGCTTAGCGAGCCGTATGATCTAGTTATTTTGGATCGAATGTTACCGGGTAATACTGACGGTATAGGAATATTAAAAAAAATGCGTACTGATAATATACAAACCCCGGTATTGTTACTTACAGCTAAAGATAATGTGCTTAGTCGAGCGGAAGGGCTTAATGCTGGCGCTGATGATTATCTGATAAAGCCCTTTGCGTTTGTAGAGCTAATAGCTCGCGTTCGTGCGTTATTGCGTCGTCCGAAAAAAACTTTGGACACGGTTCTTTCCTACAAGGATATTAATCTTGATGCAGATGATTTTACCGCAACCCGCGCAGGTCAAAAAATATCTCTTACAGCACAAGAATTTGCCCTACTGGAATATATGATGAGAAATACTGGTAGAGTATTAACCAAAGAGCAAATTATGCAAAAGGTTTGGAGCTATGATTCTGACATTTTGCCAAACACAGTCGAGGTATATATAGGCTATCTGAGGAACAAACTAGATAAGTCTTTTGAGGATTTACCACCCTTGATTCATACAAAGCGCGGCTTTGGTTACTATTTTGGGGACGAAAAATAATGTTCCACAAAACTTCGCTAAAACTAACTGCGCTTTATCTATCAATTATTATGGTGATAAGTTTTTTCTTTAGCATTAGCCTATACAACGTCTCTGTGCGAGAGATTGAACGCGGTTTTATAAGGCAAACTGAGCTACTGCGTCCGGGAGCAGGTCCGAAAAAACCGTTTAGAGTAAAGGATCTCGGATCGGATTCGCAAGAAATTCTAGAAGAGGCCCGTGGCAGGGTGTTTATGCAAATATTGTTTATTAACTTGTTTATTTTTGTTGGCGCCGGCGTCCTTAGTTATTACTTGGCGCGTAGAACTTTGCAGCCAATCGAAGAAGCTCACGAAGCCCTAGAACGATTTACTGCCGATGCAAGTCATGAACTCCGAACCCCGATAACTGCGATGAAAACAGAGATAGAAACCCTATTGTCAGAACCTAGGTTAACCGTAAAAGACGCTCGCCAACAGTTCGCAAGCAACCTAGAAGAGTTAGATAGACTAACCAGGCTATCCGACGGACTGTTATCTTTGGCCAGAATGAATGATGCAAATATCCAAAAAAGGAAGTTGCGCCTAAGGCTTGTTGTGCAGGAAGCCATCGATAGAGTGTTGCCGAGCGCGGAGAAAAAACATATCCTGATAGCTAACGAAACTGATGACGAAGCCGTATTATTTGCTGAACAGACAACACTAGTCGAAGCACTGGTCACAATACTGGATAACGCTCTGAAATACAGTCCTGATAAATCAAAAGTTTTTGTCAGAGGACAATCCAAGCGAACTCATGACGAGATAGTCATCGTCGACCAAGGTTTGGGTATAAAAGCCACAGAATTACCTCACATTTTTGATAGGTTTTATAGGGCCGATTCTTCTAGATCGCGCAATTCTCCTGGTGGTTATGGCCTTGGATTGTCCATAGCAAAAAATATTCTTGACCGTCATAACGGAAGAATCACAGTCAAAAGTACTCCCACAAAAGGCTCAGTTTTCACTATCCGATTGCCCAAAGTCTAAGCCCTTTCAGGTAAATAATTTAAACCACCGATCCTTACAAGAACCGGTGGTTTTTTTGTCACACCCTCCTTTACTTTTTATTGCATGTCTTGTGGTGGTGGCCCGTTTTGTTCGTTGCCATCATCTTCGGCGTGCATCCTGGGACCGTGGTGGCCCATAAAAATACCTTTCAGTTTAGTTAGATCTATTCCCTGCTCCTTAGCCCAAGCCTCCATTTCTGCTTTATTTTGCTTTCGTTTAGCTTTACGCTCGGTGGGGGTTAAATCTTTCATTGACTCGTGTTCGGCTTCTCGTTTTGCTCGCATTTCTTCAAGCTTGGCCTCTATCGCTGTTTTTTGCTCGGCGGTTATTGTGCCCTTGTCGACAAGTTTTTGTAAACGGGCACTTATCTTCGCTTTATGTTCTGCTTGGTGTGCCGTTCGTTCTTCGTCAAAAACCTTTTGCACGTCGTCCTTATTGAGGCTAAATGTGCTAGCGATTTTATCTACTAGGTTTGACCGTCCGTTGCTGTTCGACGCAGCCGAAACTGCTCCGATACCCGCAAGACTGCTCAGCCCAACAGTCCCCAGCACACCACCTACTAGCAGCGATTTTTTTACAATATCTTTAATGATTAAATCCTTTCTGGTTAACAATTCTCCCACATCCGGTCTGCCGTCGGTACCGTACGCTTTATAATTTGACACTTTTTTGTAGTGCCTTGGGCGTAATTATCGATAGCGGCGTTGCGAGATATGACAAAATTTGTAATGTTTTGTCGCCTTAATAACTGACTTAAGGCAACTTGTAGAGAATACTTGCCTAACTTGAGATTTAGCTGAATAAAAGTCACGCAGAGGTCTACTGTAAAAGATTGTGTTTATGGAGCATAATATAAACAGGAGTAAGAAATGGCTGTAAAAAATGAGCAAAAGATACGCGTCAAACAAGAACTGATTGCTGCTGGTATGACGAGCTATGGCTTGTCTAAGGGTGAAGCACGTCATTTGCCATATGTATTGCACGAAACAGAACATATTGGTGGAGTAATCTACGGTAGATATAAAAAGAGTAGCCTCATGATAGTAGCTACCAACAAGCGTCTGTTGATTATGGACCACAAGTTTCTATATTCCAGGAATGACGAGTTAGCTTACGATGTGTTGAGTGGCGTAAGCTATAACGATCAGGGCAGGTTCGTGGGGATTGTGGTGCACACCAGGCTTGGTGATTATCCCCTTAGGTTTGTTAATCATGCATGTGCAGAAAAATTTGTAAGATATGTAGAACAAAAACGGATTGAAAGAACGGATAGTAATACTGTGCAAACTGCCCCTACAAGTACTAAAAATAATGGAACTCGAACTAATATCGATGAGAAAACTAGAGTATTCCTAACGTCACATAATATTGCTACGTTTTCTACCGCTGACCAGAATGGCAAAGTTTCGGGTGCAGTGGTGTATTATGCTTTGTCCCCCGATAACGCATTCTATATAGTCACAAAGTCTCAGACCAAAAAAGCCCAGAATATTCTTAAAAACAATCAAGTTGCCCTGACTATATATGACACCAACCAATTGAAAACAGCTCAGGTCCAGGGATTAGCAAAGGGTGAAGCTGATCCTCGCAAGACACGGTACCTGATAGACAGGTTTATTCAGCCGCATATATACGATAAGCGGATTGCTTGGCCACCAATAACCAAGATTGTGGCTGGTAATCACCAAGTTATTAAAATAACTCCAACTGAAGTAAAATTCACTGACTACAAAGCCTAGCTTGTCCTGTATTTGTTCGTGTTTAATACTAGTGTGATTTTATGTAGTTTGCGACTGACTGATTTATCTTCGCTATATCGTCTTTTAACTCGGGGAAATCTTTGTTGCTTCTATAAGTTATGTAGAATGTGTTCTTCGGCGTTGGCACGACAAACATTTCGCTGGTATGTTTGATCTGGTTGGCATCTAGGTCGGTGTATTTAACGTTGATGGCTTCATAATCACCTATTTTAACGACCTCTTTGCTGACTAGCGTGAAGCCCTCAAGCCCATCGTCAAGGCCGGCTACAATCGTATCTGGAAGTTTACTGATGTCTGAACCTTTTGGAAGTTTCGCGGCTTCTTCCCTGACTAAAACTTTCACATCAGGATTTGTATGGGAGGCTTCAGAGATGACTCCCGATTCCTTGTTGCTAGCAGTGATTTCGGTTGCTTCTTCCCATCCATCAGGATAAACAATGCCGCTAGGTGCTATCTGGACTTTTTCTTCTTGTGTGCCCGATTGGTCTACTTTGCTTTTGTGAAAAGCAGTATATATTCCAAGCCCTACCACAGCTAATACCAGGATTATGATTAGACTATTCTTTATCGTGTCATTTTTATTAGTATTTCGGAAGCGCATTAGTAGTACGCAGTATATATAATCACATGGACTTAAGCAATTTAGCGATTATTTTTTACTATTATCCTTTACGACAATATCGCCGATCTGAATTACCTGTTTACTGCCATTAGCCTGATAAGCCATTGGGTAGTTGCCTGGTTTTGTGGGCGCATTAAAATGAAATATCAAAGGGCTCTCGGTGAAAGTAATCGTTTGGGCTGGTTCAGTTAGGAAAATTTTACCAAGTTTATCACTATTAATTTGAAACTCTAATTTTGTCCCGGGCTGGACCAAGTATGTTGATGGTGCTGACAATAACTTCCCATTTTTTAGTTCGATTGTTAGCCGGGTGTTTTGCGCTGAGGGCATAGTTTCCTTGGGTTTATTCCAGTTATTATAGATTAGTATACTGCCGACAGACAGAACCAATAATGTAATGAATACGATAATTGCAGTCTTCTTCATCAAATGAATTATAAAGCAAAGAAGGTGCCCTTACGAGCACCTTCTTTTACTAACTTTGTTCTACTTTGCAAGAACAATAGAGTAATTAACTTACCTTATTGAATCGCTACGTAGTTCCAGCTAGGTGTTGCGCCAGGAGTAGCAACAGTTGTTGTGATAACAAATGTTCCTGTCGTAGAGCTAGACACATAAGCTAGAGCAGCATTTCCAGAAGCGTTTGCAGGAGTAATGACTACTACTGGAGCACTGGCGTATGCAACGTTAAATGTTGTTGTTATTGTTCCTGCTGCAGACGGTGTGCCTGTAGTTGTAATAACACCTTTGGTGTCAGTACCTGCTACAGAAGCTGCAGAAAGACCAGTTACAGAAACGGCAGCTGTAGGAGCTGTAGTCTGAGCTGAAACAAGGTGAGTTGGGTTAGTTGTACCAAACTTGGCTGTAGTACCGTTGAATGTAGATGCACCAGCAGATACAGTTAGTCCACCAGCAGTTACAGTAGCACCACCAGCGGATACAGTTAGACCACCAGCTGATACAGTTGCACCACCAGCAGTTACAGTTAGTGCCCCACCAGATGTTAATGTACCGGTAACAGCGATGTTAGTGCCTAGTTTCGCACTTGTTACAGCGCCATCGGCAAGATCCCCGGCAACAATAGTCCCGTTACTAATATCTGCACTCTGAACACCACCATTTACGATGTTTCCAGTTCGTACAGCATTTGCAGCTAGGCTACCAGTGTTGACTGATCCACCAGCAATTTTTGCAGTAGTAACAGCGCCATTTGCTATATCTTTAGTGTTTACAAGGGCAAATGCAGGTGCTGTCATTAATGCAACAGTTGCTGCCCCTGTTCCTAGGCTAATTCCAATTTTTTGAATTCGATTCATCGTTTCTCCTTAATTAATAGATACTAAAAACTGTACTTTGTACTTTTTGTTGTCGGGTTATATGACTTCTCTATTAATTGCCCCCCCATCTTTATGTTTAGAGTTATGTATCCTAAGTCTACTTTATCTACATATAATAGCAATAGAGCTAATGCTTTTATGCACAGGTTTACCATTTGGATCCATTAGTAGGTATTAATATTTCTAATTAAATTGATTATATAATATTTCAGAGAAAAAGCTATGACATATTGATTATTATTGAAGCATCTGGCATAGTATAGATAAATATGGCTAATTTAACACCAGAAAAAGCGACAAATTTGGCCGGGTTGCTCCCTGATGTTGTTGCTGGAATCGGAGTTGGTCTAGTCGTTGATGTGGTCGCATTGGAAGGTTGGGTGCATCAGAGCATGTCTCATCGTAATACTGCCTATGATACCACTCTCGCTACAGCGTCTCGGGCGGCAATGGTTGCTACGGGGATGAGCCCCAACAGGGCCGCGCTGAACCACAGAGTTCATCATGGAATACCGAATGTAGAGCCAAAAGGCTACGTGGATTCAGTAAGGGAAGCTTTTGACTTTACCGGTGGAGATAGTTCGCTGTTGGATGCCGGTAAAGAAGCGTTGTTATTCCCTGGCTATACATATGATGATGATCCGCTGATAAGGCAACGATATGATGGCAGTCTTGCGTTCCGACACGACCCTTTCATTGAGAAACTGTCCTCCAAGGGTATTCCTTCTCGTATTGTTCCTGTAATTGCCACCACGGCTATGCTAGGCCTAGCTAACAAATATTTAGGTCGAGATAGGCCTTTTGCGAGAGCTGCATTATTTATGGGTACTAGCATCATTAGCCTTGGTTCCGTCGTAGGACTAACAGGCTATGGAGAAGCGCGTAGCGGAAAAGTCAACGGGCAAATGCCAATCAGAGGCTTGTTAAAGGTCAACCTAGCGCGTCATCAGGAGCACCATGACAGGCCCGATGATATGATGGCTGGCAGCCGAAGGCGCGATCGAGTTGCATTTAGGTTGTTGGAAAGAGCCGGCTTGGTCACTAAGACTCCACCCAAACAAGATGCTTAACACAATACCTTAAAAAGAGATAAAACAAACGCTAAACTACAGGATAACTTGGATATAAGTTAGGCTAGAAGTCTGCGATGACGATTTTGTGCATTTTCATCAATTTTGCAAACGCTTTTGGACGTTTCATCAATTCGGCTGTATTTTCCGGTACGATTTGCCAGCTCAGACCATACTGGTCTTTGCACCAACCGCACTGTTCGGACTCTGGTGTCTTCGATAGCTTTTCCCAATAGTAGTCGATCTCTTCTTGGTCTTTGCAGGGAACTGAAAAAGACACTGCCTCCGTGAACTTGAACTCTGGTCCGGCATTAATTGCTACAAATTTATTGCCGCCTAGCTCGAACTCAATAGTTAAAACTTTTCCAGCCAATTGCTCCTGGAAATCAGCCAGACCCTCCTCTTTACTGCCCGGGTAGTATTCTATCGATACTATTTTACTGTCAGGGAAAACCGACACGTAATAATCAACTGCCTCTTTGGCATTCCCGTCGAACCATAGATTTGGAGTAATATTTTTCATCCGGTCTCCTATTTTAAGTAGTACCTACATAATAACAAAAACGGGTGCATCTAATATTTTGTCGTCGTGATTTCACCTAACGCAAATCGCTACTATCGACTATAAAACCAAATCCTTGATTCGGCTCCACAAACTCGGTGCGTTCCCGGGGAGGATCTTAGGCTGTTTTACTGTATCCTCATCTGATACAGAGTTTGTTTCTGGGCTTGGGCTTATTTGTTCTGCATTCACTACCAACCTATTTAATGATGTCCCAGGAGGATCGCAAGTAATTAATGTTGCTGCTGCTACTTTTGACGTGG
>CAZBSC010000005.1:0-21222 GCA_964494845.1 uncultured Candidatus Saccharibacteria bacterium
TTTATAACCTGTATCCATGTTGTAGTATATGCGCTACTTGACGGTTTTGTCAAAACGATACTAGAATTTGGTTGACTATTATGGCTAATATTGTTATAATATACTTTTAATTGAGGTGTGTTATGGCCGCGACAATCGAAACAATTTATGACTATGAATATTACTCTCCAGAGGCGGTTGGCCTTGGGGGGGCAAATTTGGACGACCTGCATACCGCAGCAATAAACTTTTCTAGACGACTTGAGATTGATGACCCGATGCTTAGCTGCATGACTGGATACGTCGGTAAGCTAATATCGTTAAACAACTCTGTTGACGTTTTTGACTCAAATCGAGAGAGGCTCTTTGCCGAGGCAGTTAGAAATTCTTTGCCGGATGCCGTAACTGAAGAAGATGTGGATTGGGTGGATATCCGAACTGTCACGGATGTGGGTACGTACATGGGAATTTTTGAAAATTATCCACGGAGCCTGCTAACCAACGCTCATACCGACTATAAAGCTATAGTTGGTGGCGGAGCCGTGCTTTCAACTATTGCCGATCGAATGCGTCCAATTATTGTGTTCGATGGAACGGGCACCGAGGTCTTGGAAGGAACTATAAAAACTGCTGAGGCCAATAAAATTTACTTCCCTGGGCAGGATGACCCAGATATGTTTGATAGATTATTAGAAGATCTAGATTCAAACTCTACATTAGTTTCTCCAGATGGCACCTTTTTGCGCGGTCCAGTTAGTGGAACGGATGAGCCCGAGCTGGAAGGCGATTTTACTGTACGGAATCTTACTGTTGGCGAATGGGGTGGGCTTCACCCTGGCACAGTTCATGCGATGCCCGGTGAATTATCTCTCGGCAGAATTTGCATAGCGCTAGGCCTGGCCAGCCCCAGCAGCTAGAAAAAATACGAGCTACTACTCTATAATGGGTTTATGTTTGCGGCGTTAGAAATTGGAGAAAGTTCCTCGGGCGAGATTTTTCTAATTGTTATTTTATTGCTTGTTTTGTTTTTACTTGTCTCGATCGTGAGTAAAAGCCGCGCCAGTCGTGGGGATAAACGCTACGTTGTTATCAGCAGAAACGGCATTGCTGAAGCGAAAGAGTCAAAATCGAATATATCAATAATTATTATGATCCTGGTTTTGATCGCGGTGTGGATAGCTACTTAGGCCGTGGCTAATTGTTGGCTTTTTATCTATAGTTCTTGAATGGTTTTTGCGAATGCTATCGTTTTGTCGTTCAGCTGATCATAGTCGTAGGCTGATTTTAGCGCAGCATTCGACGTGTTCTTTATTACAACTGGGTTACGAGCAAACTCTATGCCTGCTATTTTTTTATTCTTTGTTAGTTTTTTTTGCACAATCATGGTCGCAACCGTAGATTTTTTTGTCATGGCTGGGCCTAGTTCTTCACTGGCAACTACCGCAACACAAACATCTTTTCCTTGATACAGGACAACCTGATTTAGATCCGTGGGCTTGGCTTTGCAGCCATCGTATTGGGTGAACCCTAGGGGCATTGTGTTTTTCTTGTCAGGCGACAACGCAAAGTCTTTGGTTACAAAACCACCTGAGAATTTGAAATCAACGCTAATATAGTAAGACCTGCCAGTAATTGGCTCTATTTCTTCTGTCGTGTTGGACACAGTAGGCTTTTGACTACCGGGGCTCTTTGGATATTCAAACATAAACCCAAATTCTTTATTTATGTACTCGTCGGGGTTTGTATTGCTGGTCTCAGCACTACTCTGAGGCTTTGATGTCTCGTCATTGACCAGTGATTTGTTGTAGATGTAGTAGCCGACAGCCCCGGTGGCGAAAATAATTGTAGCTAACAAAATAACTTCTATCAGCCCGAAGCCTTTTTGGTTGAGTTTTTTCATGTAAGTTTCCTTATATTTATTAGTTTTAACTATACGGGTGGGTAGGTAGAAATGCAATAAACACAAGCAACATGACAGCGCGCTGGTTAGGCTAGGAATAATCTGCAAAACATTACAGTTGACACTCAATAAAATTATGAATATAGTTAACTAGTAAGTTAACTATTATGAATATACCTTATGATTCTCCAGCATTAGACAGCATTCTAGATGCCCTAGCTAACCAGAAGCGTCGTGGCATCATGCACGATCTTTCTTTGCAGCCATCGACCGTTGGACGGCTAGCTAAACACTATGACCTCTCTCTGCCTGCTATTCATAAACACATCCGTACCCTTGAAAACGCCGCTTTAATTATTCGCAAAAAGGCCGGCCGTACAAACTTTGTGGCCATTAATCCGGCTACCCTTCAATTAGCTCAGCGATGGATTCTGCAATACAAAACTGAGTGGGGCAATGCAAATGCAACCCTAGAAAACTATATTTCCAAGATGCAGGAATAGCTTGGAAAGCAAACTAATAAGGAGATAAAATTATGGGAAAATACGTATATATTTACTACGCCGGCAAAGATACAGATGCTGGGGATAATGAAGCTTGGGGTAAATGGTTTGGGGAGCTTGGTGACAAGTTAATTGATCCAGGAAACCCTTTTGATGAAGGCGGCCAAGCAGTTCATCAAGGCGGTGTCATGGCAGTCGAGGACAAGCCGGTTACTGGATATAGCATTGTTAACGCTGACAGCATGGATGCGGCGGTTGAACTAGCGCAAGGCTGCCCACTCGTAGGTTCTAAAGGCGGTGCTGTCTGTGTGTACGAAGCTTTGCCAATGTAAAAGAATCTCAGTTATTTAATTGGTGCACCGTAACGAAGTGAGGGGAATAATAACCTTGCTAGTTTGAGCCGTAGCCGTTTACGAACAGTAGATTACTGTTCAAGAATTTGCCTGGGTCTTCGGTGAGAGATAAACAGGCTCTTGATACATCCTCTGGAGTAGCTACTCGTTTGAGGGGATTCTCTTTGGCAAATTTCTCCCAAAGTTCATCTGTATTACCTCCGACTTTATCCCAAAGCGGCGTACGTACCGGCCCAGGGCAAATAGCGTTCACCCGTATGCCGTAATTTTTGGCTAAATACGTAGCATTGCCCCTTGTCATGGCAATTAAGGCAGCCTCGCTGACCTGATAGGCCAGGTATTCTCCGTCAGGCCTTACGCCATCCATTGATGCAAAATATAGGATATTTGGGTTATTCGACTTGGCGAGTAATGGTACAGCGTACTTTGTGCACAGAAACGCTCCGTCAACCATGGTTCCGGTGATATCTCGCCACTCCTTAAAAGTCGCCTTTTCGACACTTTTTGGGGCCTCTGTTGCTGCAGCTAAAATCAATACATCAAGTTCTGTTATTTTCTCAAACAGCTGTTTTACTGATGATTCATCGCGAATATCCACCTTGTGGCATTCAGCTTGACCGCCAGCCTTTTGAATCTGATTTTGGATTTCGGTTGCTTTCTCTTGGTTGTGAAAGTAAGCAATTTCTACTTGATAGCCAACTTTTGCATAATCGATAGCAATCTGGTTACCAATTCCGCCCGACCCACCTATCACAAGTACCCGCTTTGTATTCATGTACTAATAATAGCAAATAAAAACCCTAGGCTAGCTAGGGTTCTGATTTTGGTGTACCCGGCGAGATTCGAACTCACGACCTTTGGCTCCGCAAGCCAACGCTCTATCCAGCTGAGCTACGGGTACTTATTGGTTCAAACGCAAAAATGTAACTACGAACAGGGGTAATGGTAGCATAGATTACCCCTGTTGACTAGACTAAAAGCACTTATTATTTATACTGCTTATGGTTTTTAAAACACAACATTGAAATAACTGCATTATTGGTACACTAGTATATATGGACATGGGGGAAGCATTATCAATAATTGTTGAGGACGACAGACCTTTTGACGAGTGCGGTGTCGCCGGCTTGAGTTCGGTTGAGGGTAGCGACTTAGCGGTCCAGGGGCATAACGTACTGACCGAGCTGCAGCACAGAGGACAAAATGCTGCGGGTATAGCTATTACTGAAGGTAGTGCTATAAAAGTCAAAAAAGATACTGGGCTAGTTTCTGAGGCGTTACCAGAAAGCACAGTTAGGGAATTTGCTTCCGATGCGCATCACGGGATATTCCATGTTAGGTATAGCACCGTTGACGTTGGTAGTTTGAAAATGCAAAAACGTGCCGCTCACCCCGTAATAATGACACAAAAGGGCGTCGAAGTAGCTATCGCAGAGAATGGGCATGTGGGTAATACTGGCGAACTGCTAGAAGAGGCTGGGCACAATCCAGATAAGTTTATTACTGATGCAGAAGGGATAACCAGGCTGACCCTAGATGACATGCTGAGGGGAGCACCACTAGAAGAGGCCATGGCTAGTGTCGCGCAGCGCCTAGAAGGCGCATTCACATTGGTGGGACTGCACGGAGAAAAAATTGTTGGGTTACGAGATGGCTATGGGTTTCGGCCACTGGCACTAGGTAGTCGGGGCAATGATGGATGGGCCCTAGCTAGCGAAAGTGGGGCGCTGGGTAGTGGGCAGGCTAGTTTTGTCCGGGACGTTAATCCGGGTGAAATGGTAACAATCATAGGAGATAATGTTTGGTCAGAGCAAGCAGTTGACGGCAAACCTGAGCGATTATGTTTAATGGAGCTAATATACCTTGCCCGGCCTGATACCCAAATAAAAGGCCTAGAAATGGCTACTTTCCGCAAAGAGCTTGGCAGAAGTCTGGGGTCGATAGTAACACACGAAGCAGACGTTGTGTTCGGGGTGCCAGATTCTGGTGTGCCAGCCGCTGGAGGATTTGCAAAAGAGCGCGGGCTGCCGCAAGTAATGGGTTTTGTAAAAAACCGATATGTCGGTCGTACTTTTATATCTAGCGGCCAGCTAAGGCGTAGCCAAAAGGTAAGGATGAAACTACGGCCAATAATTGATGATGTAGCCGGTAAAAGACTCGACGTAATTGAAGATTCTGTGGTGCGCGGCACGACAGCTAGGGCAATGGTGCATATGTTACGCGAAGCAGGCGCCACTCAAGTACACCTCAACGTGACTTCGCCACCGTATAAGTGGCCATGCTTCTATGGTCTCGATACAGGTACCCGCGATCAGTTGGTTGCTGCGGTTAATGAAGGTGACAACGATAACGAAATGTTAAGAAACCTGAATAGATACCTTGGCACAGACAGCCTTAACTACTTGCCATTAGATTTGACTCTTTCCGCCTTGAATAGAGCGGCAAAAGAGTCGAGGATACGAACGGGTGGGGGGCTTTATTCTCGTACTGGTGAAAGTATGGGCAAAAGTGTTTGCACAGCCTGCTTTAGTCGTGACTACCCGACTGAAATATCTGAAGAATTGCTACAAATTACTCCGCGTGCAACCCTGTTATAATCATTAATTATACGGAGAGGTGACCGAGTGGTTGAAGGTGCTGCTCTCGAAAAGCAGTGTGCCGGGCAACTGGTACCGAGGGTTCGAATCCCTCCCTCTCCGCCATGCTCATGCAGCCATTTTGGCTGTGTGGGCATGGCTAAATAGGTGAGGGTTTTGAACCCGATAGGGTGAGGATAGTCTGTGACTGTCCGCAAGGAAACCTTCCGATGAAAACTGGTTTTCAATCGAGAAGTTTGGGGGTCGCTGAAAGTGACCGAATCCCTCCCTCTCCGCCATTACCTAATGGGTTGGGCGAATACTAGGGACTCTATGTTTTTAACTTTGGCCTTTTTGAGCACACGAGTTGCCTCTGACAGCGTTGCGCCGGTGGTGATGATATCGTCTATTAGTACAACTTGATCAATATTTATGCTTGGTTTTATGGGCTGATAGCTGCCTTTAACTTGTTCTAATCGAGTTTTCCTGTCTGTCCCAGCCTGTTTTTGTTGGGTCGTTCGTAGTAGTAGGTTTTTGCACTGTAGACCTCTATTTTTTGCAAAAATCTCGGCAATTAATTTAGCGTGGTCGAATCCTCTTTCTCTAACACGTTTCGTCGAGGTAGGAACATATGTAATCACCACGCTTTTATCGTAGTAGGGGGCGATTTCATCAAGCCTTGCGGCAATAATAGAACAGGCTTGGCGGTGCGAGTTGAGTTTCATGTTATGAACAAGTTTTTTGGTCAAATCTTTATACACACTAGCTATCCAAACGCGCTTAAGCGGGGTTGAGGGAGAGCATTTGCTGCAAGTTGCAAAGTTATCTGTTTGAGAGAAGCAGATGTAACAGCGTGAGGGAACTGTCTCGAATGCATCTGGCAGACACCAAGCGCACAAAAGTTGGCCCTCAGCACCACAGGTCATGCAACTGCATGGGGCTATCAAGTCAAAAAGCTTCTCTGTTAATTCGATATCCTGCCTCCTGTTGTAAATAGTGTGTTGTAAATAGTGTAGGCTAGCTGTTGCGCGGCCGCAATAGTCTGGGATATACTTGCAAGTAAGACAAAAAGCTCTAAATAAACCTAGAAAAATAGTGGAGGGTAAAAACACTATGGCGCGTAAAAGCCACGACGATGATTTATTAATGGAAGACGAATTGACTGCTGCATTTTTGAGCGACGAGGATGTCGTTAATGACGCTGGTGTAGCCGGAGCGCCAGACCCAGCAGCACAGGCTGCAACAAACGATGAATGGGACGAAGAAGAAGCCGTACCAGGCCAACTAGCTGTTGACGTATACGAGACAAAGGAAAAACTAGTTGTAAAAGCCCGAACCGCTGGTGTTAACAAGAATGACTTAGATGTTAATATCTCTGACAACACGCTTAGCATTAAGGGTACATTGTCTGCCGGAAACGAGGACAATGTTGCAAATTACTTTGTTCAAGAATGTTACTGGGGCGAGTTCTCTCGTAGTATTGCATTGCCAATACCTGTAAAAGAAGATGACATTGTTGCCGAGCTGAAAGACGGAGTGCTGACTATTTCCTTTACCAAGGTCAAGCAAGATACTGTCAAGAAGATCCAAGTATTGTAGCCAGATAGATAGTGTTGATTCTAGCTGGGCGAGACACCATTACACCAAGAATATATTACTGATGACAGAAGCGACCGATTTATAATTTTCTAACGGGGTAAAACAAACATTGAGAGACAGAAAAAATACCCCTGGGTGAAAACCTGGGGGTATTTATTTGTCTAAAACTATCTACTTCTAAGTAGCTGAGACAGCTTTGCCTAGTACGAATCGTACAATGACCTGGGCTAGGGCAACGATAACCAATCCGATGATAGCATATAGAATTGTATTCTTGGCGCCACTGACGTTTCCTGAATCACCACCAGAAGTGATGTACTTAAGACCACCGACGATAATCATGATGACCGATACAACGCCAACGACAATTGAAAAGATGTTGATGACATCAGTTATGATGCTGTTAACTGTGTCCTGGGCGTCGTCGCCGTTACAGTTAGTTTCACCGACTTGCAAGTTCGCTCCCTGACATAGTCCTTCGTCAATATTTGGTTGTGCGAATGCGGGTGATGCTACTAGTGCTGCAGGTGTCAATAGTAGAGCGGCTGCACTAGCGCTGGCGATTAGTTTTTTTAGTATTTTTTTCATTATTTTCCTTTCGTTTTCTTAAGTTAAATTTACCACAGAGAGCGATTTACCGCAAGAATTATGTTTGCGTCAACACAAACCGCACAATTACCTGGGCTAATGCTGCAATTACCAGGCCAATCACAGCATATAGCATGGTATTTTTTGCGCTGTTAACGCTAGCTGGGTCGCCGGTTGATGTCACGTATTTAATACCAGCAATAATAATCATCACTACCGCGATAACCCCAATTACCGTCGAGAACAGCATGAAACCCTGTTCAATTGTAGAATTCACTTGAGCTTCGGCTTGCCCTCCTGGGCAGTTGCTAGTTCCATCTAGTGTCGCCCCTTTGCAGGCTTCGTCAATAGAACTCTCGAATAATGCTTGTGCCGGCATCGTCATAGCTAGTACCAATAGGGAAGCTAAAACCGCAGCCAGCAAATATTTGTATTTGTTTATTATATTTTTAACCATGAATCTAGATTAACCTCATATTTTACTTAACACAAGCTGAACAACGACCTGGGATACTGCAGCAACTACAAGCCCGATTATGGCGAATATTATGGCACTTCTAGCGGATGAAATTGTAGCGGGGTCGCCGTTGGAAGAAATAAACCTTATTGCAGATATCATGATGACAATAACCGCAGCAACTCCCAATACCACAGAGAATATATTGATAATCTTTGTAATAACCCCATCTGGGCCAAAAAGAAAATCATCACCAGGCTTAGTGTTGTCACGGCAGATGGCCGGAACGTCGCCCCCCTGGACATTTTGGCAAACTGGGTTTATTACATCAACAGCTATAACTGAAGCAAGCGGCAAAGTAATAAACGTCAAGATGGACAGAGTAAGTGCTAGGAGTGCTCTTTTAATAAACATTTTATAGCTGCCTCAAGAAAATAAATACTATAGCCTCGGCCGACAGGGCAATGCCCAGGCCGAGCAACGCCCAAATAATAGTATTGCGAGCGGTCTTGATCTTTTGCGGGTCATCACCGCCTGTAATAAATAACATACCGGCAAATATTATTAGTATTACGGATGTAGCACCGATAATGCCGAACACGACTGATAGGATTGTGGATACGGTGCTAGCGGTGGCCGCTACTTCTGGTAGATTAGTTTGGCAAGAATCACCAGCACAATTTGTTACAGCCAAAAAACTATAGAGATAGTTCAAAAATACCATTAAAATTTCCCCGCAACGAATGACACTATTGTTGCAGCTGCTACTGCAATAGCCAGTCCAATCAGGGCGTTAACCAGGGTAGTCAGAGCAGATTTTATCTTATCTGGCTGTCCTTGGCTAACCATAAATTTCACACCACCTGCAAGGACAAAACCCACAGCCGCCAATATCGCGGCTCTAAGCAGCAGGTCAATAATAGCTAAAACGATCAACCATACATCGTTAATACCATGGATTATTGGTGAACAAGTAGTAGTGTTTGTGGCGCCGTCAGTAACATTTTGTCCATCCAAATATTTGTACCAAGTAGGTAGACCAAAGAAGCTACCTTTCGGTTGGCAGGTAGCTGCAAATTGGGAGTATAAATAGGTTAATAGATTCATTTAGAATATTCCTGATGGTACGAGCCAATTTAGTATAGCAAAAATCAAGAAGTATATGAGTAGAGCAATGAGAGTGCTGGAAATGCGACCGATGGCAGCAGCTGTTTTTTTCGGGTCGCCCGCGGAAGCCGTATATTGGATGCCACCTAACACAATTGATCCAACCGCTACTACGCCGACACCGACTGAAAGAAAACGAATAAAGGCAAAGGTCATATCGACAATAGGGTTGTTTTCGCCACGACAACCAATGTTCAAGCTAATCGTAACTCGTCTTTCTGAATCACCACAATTTTTACCTTCACCAGCCATTGGCTGGCTTGTATTAACCGTAAACGCGTTGAGGGTGCCACCACCGCCGCCACCACCGCCGCCACCGGATGCGGCCTTGTCTTTGAATTCATCACACTTTGGGCTATCGATGGGTTTTTCGGTAACAGTTGAACCCAGCAAATAACAAAAATCGTCTTTCATTTCATGCCCTAACAATCCTTCTATTTGTGATTTGAGACGGTCGCAGGGTTTTTCTTTTACCGACGGTGGGTTGCCAGACCTTTTATAGCATACTGGGGCGGCCGCATAGGCTGCTTTTGGCGCCGCAAAACTGACACCAGCAATAAGTAGCAGAATAAATACCATATAAGATAGAATGTTTTTTTTCATGCCGGCTCCACAAAACTAAAGTTAACAATTTTGGTAGTTGCTCTCTGATCAACTGTAATAAAAGACAGGCCAATCCGTTCGCCACTACTTTTAGTGGGGCAAATTAGCGTCGTGATATTAGCCCCGGATGTATCCACTTCTTTGGCTGCGCCAAGAACACAATCGCTCAGTTTTAGCTTGTTCAAGAATGGCATTGATTCGTTTATGAAAGCCTCCTTTGTAAAACTATCGTCGCTAGTAGTCGCCACATATTTATCATAAGCAGCCTGTGGGTTTTTGCTGGCATCAACTAAAAATGGTTTTATTACTGAATCTGCCACCGTTGAATTATTATTACCCGTTTTCGTCAATGATGTTACGTTAGAATTTTGTATTGGGGCGACCTTACGCTTTGCACTCAATATAGCAGCTATAGCCAAAGTGATAGCTATTATTACTACTAGTATTATTATAATGATAATTTTGCGATCAGGCCTCGGTTTATCGAATTCACCTGGTTGATTAACTATAAAGTCATAATCAGAATTTTTGTTGTTTTGGTTTTGTATTTCGGGATTCATTTTTTTCTCTTCACTAATAATAGTACAATACCTTTCTTCTCTCAATAGGCGAGGCTGTACTAGAGTAAAGCTAGTGTGATAAGCTAGATATCTTCGACCACCTCGAGGCGCATGTCTGTTGGTTGTTGGTTGTGCCTAATGACCAGGGTAGTGTAAGATATTAGCATAAGTATTTATGTGGCCATATAAATGAAAAACTTCTCAAAATTAAACAAATTGCCCCTGTTCTTTTTAGCATTTATGTTATTTGGTTTATTTGTTCCGCTAATTCGAGTTCAACCAGCCTTGGCCGCAGAAAAAAAAATCAAGATTATTGACCGTACAAGAATTTTTTACGACGGCAAAGTGTGGGTAGATAATGAGCCTTATGATGATGTCCACGAATTCGAAAACGACAGTGTAGGTGAATGCGAAGTTCAACCTGGACACTCCAAAGCTTTTATTGTTCTTCCCAATAGTCCGAACAGTGGTGCTGGGATATCAATCGGGGAAAAAGACGAATTTGGTGATGGGTGCAATAACAGTGCAACGAGCACGCGTCCTAAAATCGAAGCGTCAACATGGGAGAGAAGGCTCTGGACTGCATATAGACGTAGTGCGGATGAGATTTTTGTTCCTGACGGCACAAAAGATAATATAGGTTCATGCACCCCAACAAACGATTCGTCTTTTGCTACGATAAATGACGTAAACACGGGGGAGGGCACGTTATACAGGCGAAACGCTGCTCACGACCCACCTAATGATTATTTTGAGGTTCGAGATAACGGTGATCTAAACGACTCTAACAAAATAAAAACCGATGGTTCCACAGGAAAGTTTTTTATTGACGTGACTTGCGAAGGCGGGGTACTTGGTGCCAGCACTCACTCGCATGACTATAACAACGTTGTACTTGCTTTCAACGGAGAAGCAGTGACTGGCGAATCAGGGAAATGTATACCTAAAGTATACAACGTCAGAGGTGGTGTATGCCCAGAAGATGACCCGAACGACCCAACTACTGGCAGTGGCACAGGTATAGATGGCGAAGGCGACCAGAACGCCACCTGCGAGGTTGCTTGGAACAACCCACTAACATGGATTATGTGTCCAATATTCAACGGCATGGCGGATTTAACAGACTGGATGTTTAAATCACTCATAGAGCCATTCTTGTATGTCACCCCCGTGAACACTGACCCGAACGAGCCGGCGTTCCAAGCCTGGTCCAGTTTCCGTGTCTATGCCAACATACTGCTGATAGTAGCTATGCTAGTTATAGTCATGGGGCAGGCTTTGGGCGGAGGATTGGTAGATGCATACACAGCCAAAAAAGTATTGCCGAAGATACTCGCGGCGGCGATTCTAATTAACTTGTCTGTATACGCCATTAACCTGATGATCGATATAACTAATATTATCGGCAAGGGCATTGGTAATTTAATCTACGCACCATTTAAAAGCAGCATGGGGTCTTTTGATCTTGGATTAGGACAAGGAGGACTGGCTGCAGCTGCCGGTGTCGGGGGGATAGCTGCCGGGGCAGGAGCGATCACAACTTTTGTAGCTGCTGCAACAGCGGGGGTGGGTAGTGTAGCGCCATTCATCGGGCTATTTATGATACTGCCAGCGGCAATAGCTATCATGGGAGTATTTGCAACCATTGTTATAAGGCAAGGTCTAATACTCTTTTTGATAATATCTAGTCCGATTGCTTTTTGCCTATATGCCCTGCCTAATGGCGAGCAATACTTTAAAAAATGGTGGGATCTATTGTTCAAGGCACTAATGATGTATCCAATTATTGTGATCGTATTTTGTATGGCAGATGTGCTTAGCATTACTGTCCTAAAAGCCAGTGGTAATGGCGGCACTGTATCTGGTGGGGTCGCCGCAATAGTTGCCTTTGTGCTGCAGTTTTTGCCACTATTCCTCATACCTTTTGCCTTCAAGATGGCCGGTGGTGCGGTGGCTAGCATCTACGGTGCGATATCATCCACTGGCAAAAAAGGCCTCGAGGGAGTCAAGGGCAGCGAGCATAATCCATACAGTCTTCGCAACCAAGTAAGAAAGGGTTATAAGCAAGCCGGCACTAGGGGTAGAGATTCCTGGTTCAGTCAGGTAAATGACCCTAACGCTAATAGATGGCGAAAGCTACGTGGGCAAATTGCCGGCATGGGTAATCAGCGATACGATGCAGCAATGCTTAACAAAGAAGAGCGTGAGATAAGAGATAATACAACAGCTACGGGCGCGGATGATATGGTCTTCGCTGCCGGGGGTTTCATGGTGAAGGCTGGCACAGCGACCAGGACCAGGACCAGAAGCTTCGTGCCTGAGCTTGATGCAGCAGGCAACCCAACCGGGCGTACAATATTAGAAAAAAAGAAACGAGACGCCGGTGACATCGCTGATCATGACAGGTACTTCAACGTTAAAGGACAGGAAATTACTCCAGAGTTCTACCGTAAAGCAAAGGCTACTGGCGCAGATTCGATTCCGAAAGTTGGACAAACTTTCGAATATGCTGTCAAAAAGTTCGAAGATGATGATGATGTGGATAACTACTGGGAGGGCATGACACAATCAGCTGTTGATCTTAATATGAACCAATGGGAGATGACCGGAACGCATAATGCCGCCTCGTACGGAGCAAAACCACAGTTTATTGACGTAAATAAATCAGGGGCTCAAGTCGTCAAGGACACAAAAGGCAGGACTACGGGGCTATCAATTAAAAATGTTGCTACGTCTGCAGACGCCCACCACGAAAGTCTAAAATACAGGAACAGGACACAGATGGGTTACCCAATAAGCGGTCAGCGAGATGAGACATTCCGAACTGACCTTGAATGGCAAGAAAGATTGCAAGAGAAGATAAAGGCAGATATGGCAGCAACGGGGGTTGCTGATCAAGCTGATGTTGAGCACCTTGCAGAAATATATACGATGACCGATGCGGTGGCTAACGAAATACAAACAGGGACGGCCGTGATGGGGCCTGACGGTCAACCTATAGCAGGTTCGAAGATATCTTCTGGCGGAACTCCTGTTTCACAAAAAACAATTGAATCACTTAAGAAAGGACAAGCGTTCAAAATGTCCGACATTTCAAGAGACGGAAAAGTACAACTTATTGATACTACAGTCGCCCCTGCCGGAGGGGCGGTGATGGGCACGTCTGTTGGAGGCCCCGTCCAAATTGGAGATGGAGGTGCACCAACTAGGTCAACGCCTCCTGTTAGAGATAAAACTCCGCCGTGGTATTCAAGAGGATAGGTATTTAATCGATGGCACAATACAAAGTACTACAAGATATAGAAGCAGAAGATAAGCTGTTGGGGCCATTGACCCTTCGGCAGTTCATCTATGCGATTATTGTTATCGTTCTCGGTTTTGTGGCATTCCGCTTGGCTGTTGTTGGGTGGTATTTAGCCGTGCCATTTTTACCGCCGCTAGTTTTCTTTGCCATGTTAGCGGCACCATTCGGCCACGACCAGTCATCAGAAGTCTGGATGCTGGCAAAAATAAAGTATTTTATTTTTCCCAGAAAGCGCATCTGGAGCCAAGATGGGATCGAGGAAATGGTCAAGGTAACCGCCCCAAAAATTGACAAAAAACAACTAACAAAAGATTTTAATAAAGAAGAGGCCCGCAGTCGCCTAAAAGCCCTAGCAAACACCATGGACACAAGAGGCTGGGCTATAAAAAATGTATCGACCAATGTTTACGCTAGCCCACTTTCAAGTGGGACATCCGACAGGCTACTGGATATTCAGACTATCCCCCAGGCAGACATAACAGCCGTGAAAACCAACGAAGATTTGTTAGACGCCGACACCACACCCCTGGCACAAACCATCAACAGTATGGTTGCCGAGAACCAGCAGGCACACAGAACAACAATTTTGCAAGAAATGCACGAAATAGCTGAGAGCCAAAAAGTGCAAAATCCTCAACAGTACACCGCCCCAGCCGAGCCAATTGTTTATACAGCGACCCCATCTATGGAGCCGCTGCAAGATGTGCAAGTACCAGCTGCCCCTATGCTGGCGCAAGCACAAGTTGTGGACCAGCCCGACTATAGCCCGCCAGCCCAGGCGCCCGTGTCCGCTACACAGCCACTAGCAAAACCGCTTAATCAGCCGATGACACAAACACAGGCGCCTGATATAATAAATCCTGTCAAGCAAGACAATAAAACCGAGCTAAATGTCCGTTCATCATCAGATAATGTAGATGAGCACGACGGAGAGGTGACGATATCTCTACATTAGTCTTGGCGGTTTGTCTGTCTAAAAGCCATTGGTGGGCAAAAAATAAATGAATCCTTCTGACAATCAACAACCTGGCCAACCTCAAACTGGAATGCCTGCGCCGGTTCCTGCCAGTGCGGTTATTGGTAAACAGCCCACTGTCACACAACCACAGCAAAGTGGGCAAAACGCCCCAAAGCCCAAAGTTAACCCAACTAGTACTCAAAACATGCTTCAAATTGCCGAGATACGCGACGGAATTGTGATAATGAATGATGGATCCTTCCGGTCAGTGGTAATGCTACGCAGCATCAACTTTGACCTGATGAGCCCCCAAGAACGCGAGGGAGTAGAGTCTGGATACCAGGGATTTTTGAACTCTTTGTACTTTCCGATCCAAATTTTTGTTCGATCTCAAAAGGTTGACATACGCCCTTACATAGAAAAGCTAGACAAAATCCGTTCTGAACACGACAACATGCTACTGGCGCTAATGATGGAAGATTACATCAACTATATTAGTGACATATCGACACAGACCAATATTATGGATAAGAATTTTTACATAGTTATACCATTTTTTGCACAAGTTGATGTCCAAAAGGCCCTGACCCAAAGTAAAAATTTCTTTGGTGGGCTAACTAGCATTTTTGGCAAAAAAGAACACCAAGTTGTGACGGTGAACGAAAAAGAACTGGAAGACGCCAAAATAGAGCTTCGTAACCGAGTCCAATCTGTTTTGGGCGGGTTGATGCAATGTAGCGTTCAGGGCGTACCGCTAGATACGCAGGAACTAATAGAACTGTACTACGACTTTTATAACCCCGACACCGCTACAAGACAACAGCTGAAAAGCTTTAATGACCTAACAGCAACAGTGGTGATGAAGGGTCAAGGGCAGGCCCGACAACCGAACCTAGACAAGGATTTACAATAATATGGGTATATTTGGAGGCAAAAAAGCCCTGACTGACCCTGTAGAGCTAGCAGAAGCCCAGCGCCGCCGAGAAGCAGCCGAAGTGCACGTTGCTTTCCAAAAAGGCGTTACGGCACTGCGCGATTTTATAGCACCTAGCTCTATCGAGCTGAACAGTACATTTTTCCAAATTGGCACCAGGTTTGCCAGGAATTTCTACGTTTTCGGTTACCCCCGCAGCCTGTACACCGGTTGGCTAAGTAGCCTGATTAACATCGATGAAATCCTAGACTTATCGATGTTCATCTACCCAGTAGAAAGCCAGGTAGTGCTAGAGAACTTGCGTAAAAAAGTCGGACAACTAGAGGCAGGGCTACAGATAGATAGCGAGAAGGGCCGCGTGCGCGACCCAGGTAAGCAAGCTACGATTGTTGATGCCGAGGAGATGCGGGACAAATTGCAGGTAGGCGAAGAGAGATTTTTCCGATTTGGGTTTTATTTCACCCTGTACGCGGGGAGTCTTGATGAACTAGACTTTGTTACTCACAAAGTAGAATCGTTGTTAGGACAGCAGTTGGTGTACTCTAAGCCTGCAACATCACAGCAAGAACAGGGACTAGCCAGTACAGTTCCGCAATTTACCGACCAATTACAGATACGGCGAAACATGAGCACCGGCGCACTGTCTACTAGTTTTCCATTCACCAGCGCGGATCTCAGCCAGGACGAGGGCGTTTTGTACGGGATCAACATGCATAACTCGGGTCTTGTTATTTTTGATCGGTTTACCCTAGAGAATGGCAATGCAGTAGTTTTTGCAAAGTCTGGTGCCGGAAAATCATTCGCTGTAAAACTAGAAGCACTGCGAAGCATGATGTTCGGCGCTGAAGTTGTCATCATTGACCCAGAGAATGAATATCAGCGCATGGCGGAAGCTGTCGGTGGCGCGTATGTACGCCTCAGCCTGAACTCTGCCACAAGAATTAATCCATTCGATTTGCCAAAAGTTGTCGATACAGAAGAAGCAGACAATGCACTCCGCAGCAACTTAATTACTCTGCACGGGTTGTTACGATTAATGATGGGTGGAGCCCAGGCCCAAATGGTAGCCTCGATGGGCGGTGGCGGGACAATAGGACCGGCTCTCTCCCCTGTCGAAGAATCTGACCTAGATTCTGCATTAATAGAAACATATGCAAAAGCTGGGATTACCAACGACCCCTTGACCCATAACTCTGTTCCGCCAACCGTCGCTGACTTGTATGACACTTTACTGCACATGGGCGGAACCGGCCCACAGTTAGCGCAAAGGTTACGAAAATACACTACCGGGACGTTTGCCGGGATTTTCAGCCAGCAATCAAACATTGATATTAATAATCAAATGGTGGTGTTCAATATTCGTGACCTAGAGGACGAGCTACGACCAGTAGCCATGTACATTGTTCTAAACTACATATGGAACAGGACAAAATCTGATCAACGGAGGCGAATGTTAATAATCGACGAGGCCTGGCAGTTGATGAAATACGAAGACTCTGCCAATTTCTTATTTTCACTTGCAAAGCGCGCCCGAAAATATAACCTGGGTATTACCACAATCTCTCAGGACGTTGAAGATTTTATTGGTTCGCGGATGGGTAGAGCAATCGTAGCCAACGCTTCTATGCAGCTACTTTTGAAACAATCCCCAGCTGCAGTCGATGTGCTAGCTGATGTATTCAAGCTGACAAGCGAGGAAAAGAAAAGACTAACCCAATTCCCGGTCGGCCAAGGGCTATTTTTCGCCGGACAGAACCATGTCCACATTCAAATTATCGCCAGCCCGACAGAAACAGGACTAATAACTACGAATCCAGCACAAGTAGACCAAATTAACAGACAGGGGGTGATGGACAACCCCCAAGGAACAATTGATCTTAATAACCAGCTAATGCCTGGGTTATAATTAATAATTAGTCATGCTGAATACAAAAAAGGCCAATCAATATGTCCGACTACGATGACCAAAACAAGAAAACCAGTCTAGGCACTTTACCTGATAGCGACGAGCTAGAGGCCGTAACAGGCATTAGCCCAGGAGAACAAAGTGATATTGAAACTCGTGCAAAGGCTGGCGCAGACCAAGATTTGGCAGAAAAACGCGAAGCTGAACAACTGAAAACGGCGACCGAAAATGATAACAGTTCTGGGGCTAGAGGTGTTGGTGGATTTTACAAAAGTGGGTTGAGCCCATCTACCAGTGGACAAAAAAGCCTAAAAACAAAATTATCTGGGATAAAATCGGTTGCAGGGGGCAAGAATAAACTATTTATAGGGCTTGGTATCGGTGGGCTACTAGGCATTGCTATTTTGGTGCTTTTTGTGGCCAGCCTAATGATTCCTCATTTGGCAGAAAACATAACCGGCTGGCAATTCTCTAGGTCGGCTCGGCAATTCCGAATAAGCCAAAGCCAGATAGATGGGCAAAAAATTGCCCTGGACACTGCTGACAATCGCTTTTGGAATGCCATGAAGGAGAAGTATTCACCGTTTCGTACCGACACCTGGCGTAAGCTTGATCAATACAGACCTCAAAAAGTATTTGAAAACCTGAAATCAGAGAATATTTTGACTTACGAATATGATAGAAGCCCGATACTCAGGAGACCAAGGTTAACGGCCATAGTGGTAAACGGCGAAAGGATAGAATACAACAAACCAACTATTAGGGGATTTTTTACCCGCGACAACTACAGAGAGAGGGTAAAGTTCACTGCGGCTATGGACGGGGAGCTGGAGGTTGCTATGCGGGGGAACAAATCCTGGGTCCGAAGCTCCGTAATGAAACTGGCTTATGAGGAACTGGGCCTAAAACAAGTAGGCCTGTCGAAAAGGCTAAGAGAATATAAGGGACTCAAAGCTGAGCAAATTGACTTAGCCCTGCAGAGAGAAAACATCGAGCGAACCTGGAAAGACACCACGCGTAGCAGATTAAAAGATATAGCTGAAACCCAAGGCAGGCTAGAAAGTGATCTCCGTGCTTGTCTGGATGATCCCAAGTGTGCAAAAGAATGGAGGGAGGGCGACGGAACGGTCCCTAAAGCAATCACCGATAACCTAGAAAATGATTTGAAGCCGACAACGGGCGCCAGGGTGCTTTCAACGGCATCTCTGGTTTACGCAATTGCGGTACCTTTATGTATTGTTTACGAAGGCTCTATCCATAAAGCAAAGCCTGCTATAGATGCTGAAAATGCCCAATTGCAAAAAACTTATCAATCATTGGTTGGGCCGGCGGAGCAACAAGAAAAAGGCGAACTTACAACCCAAGCAGCCGGCGCCGTTAACAGAAGATGGCGCCATAACGTGTCCAAATCAGTGCCGCTAAGGAGAGCCGCCGGCCAAACAGTCAATACTGAGGACGAGGTCAAGAGCCCCCACTCGGGCGGAAGCGGCGAGTTCACGGCATTGACCCTACTACTAGGAGACAACCCCTTGGGTCGTACAGCCAGCGCATTCGCCGATTTTATCTGCCCAAAAATTACTGACCTCCGTGCCGCGGCGGCAGTTACGATCGTCGAGTTAGCCGCGGGTTTTTTCTCTGGTGGTGGGTCCACAGTAACTGAGCAGGGCCTGAAAGTATTTGTAGTTAATAGGGTAGGAGAAATTGCAACCAAGATGAGCATTAAAGGAGCCTTAAAAAGGGGAGGAATTATAGCCTTGCAAGCAGGTGCGATTGCTGGCGCTACTCTGCTGGCTAAAAGCCTGGTGGAAATGGGCGTTCACGCACAGAGTAACGGAGGCTCGCGAGGCGAAGAACTAGCTGTACAAGGAGATATGGGCGGCAACCTACAAAATGGGCAAGAACAACAACAAGTTTTTTATGGGCGCCCGATGACCAGCAACGAAGTTGTCGATGATGTCAGCCTAACTGTCAATGATTTGCAGAGCCAAGAAGCAAAGAAAACCGCTTTTGAAAGATATCTATCACCTCAAAATCCTCGGTCTTTACTGACAACCACGGCTACAACTTTCTCTGCGTTCTTGGGGGATGATAATGGAATACCGGGTTTTGTACAGAGACTTGCGACCATGGCCAGCAGCGCCCTATCCAATCCATTCTTCG
Source organism: uncultured Candidatus Saccharibacteria bacterium (assembly GCA_964494845.1). GTDB lineage: Bacteria > Patescibacteriota > Saccharimonadia > Saccharimonadales > JAGQNJ01 > CAYRSA01. The sequence continues at coordinate 19,548 of CAZBSC010000005.1, forward strand.
CATTTGCTAGCACAAATAATTCCGCGCAGGCATTGACGGGTGCTCAACAAAATTATGGAATTGTTCAGTGGGGCTATAGCAGGGCAGAGAACGATTTGATAAAAAACAACACCTCGTACACTCCGCTCGAAAACAGTAAAATACTAGAAGAAAGTGGGAAAAAAGATGACATTGAGGAAGAATATAAAACTTGCTTTGAAGACTCTCTTGGTACTTTAATATCAGAGGAACGTATAGTTCGCAACGAGAAGGGTGATGTCATTAGTGACAAGGGTAAATGCTCACCCAAAAATCTAGGCACGAGGAACGCCAAATATGGTGACTTAGTTTTCCGGTATAGAGTATTTAAAATGTACGATAATAGCCTTGACCATCTGGCCGAGATTCAAGATCCCGATACTGGAGATGGCGGTGGTGGCAGTGGCGCATTAGCATCCCAATTACCGACTGGCCCAGTTGACGAGAGCCAAATAGCCCCGGTAAAAGGCTTGACCAGTGGATGCCACACATCAATAGCACAAAAAGCTAATGACATGCTAGAGAAAGCCCGACAAGAGGGCGTGAATCTGACAGGTTCGTGTTGGCGTGATTCTGCGAAGCAGATATTACTGCGCAAGCAAAACTGCCCAGACTGGCAAAACTCTAAAGCTAGTGATTGCTCGCCCCCTACTGCAAAACCAGGTACATCAAACCACGAAAAGGGGCTAGCGATCGACTTTGGGAATTGTGGACGAAGTTCAATATGCTTTAACTGGCTAACCAAGAACGCAGCAACCTATGGATTTAAGAATTTGCCAAGCGAGTCGTGGCACTGGTCGGTGGATGGTAGATAATATGAAAAAGATATTTTCACTTATTTCCGTAATTTTAGTACTAACTAGTTCTACTGCCCCTGTTTATGCGTTTAGGATGCGGGAAAGTGACTTGCACGATATTATTATTGGCAGACCACATCTGGACGATACAGCCGAGGAGGGTGAATCTGGGTGTACAAATAATGATAGCTCTGGGAGCGGTGATGGTAGTGCATCTTCGGCGGCAAGATCTCAAGCGGATGCCCCGGCCAGTTCAGAAACTGGCAAGGCCTATAATGGCGCCGAGATATTTAGTCAAGCCCAGAAAGACCAGATTAACGCCAATAAATCGGTCTACGAAAAAGCTGCCACAGCGGCAGGCATACCATGGCAAATGGTGGCAGTGATACACAACAACGAACACGGTCTAGCCGTCGACAATCCATCAAATGGCCAGGGCATTTACCAAGACTATGAAAGACTCGGGAATGGTGGACGTGATTACCCGCCAGGCCCTGTTAGTCACGATGAATTTGTCCGACAAAGCACGTGGGCAGCAACATTCCTGAAAGGAAAAACTAGTCTGCCTCTTACAGGTGATGGTAGCGAAAAGGGAGTAAAAGACTCGTTCTTTGGCTATAACGGAAGGGCTGCAAGCTATATAGCACAGGCAGCCAGACTAGGATTTAATGCCGAAGCAGAGGGCTACGAAGGGTCACCGTACGTCATGAACAAGGCCGACGAGAAACGCGATCCGTCTGTACAAGGAACGAATGGCACTTGGGGGCAAATAAAACGAGATAACGGACCCATCGAATACCCGGCAAACGATTTTTATGGTGCCTTTGTGCAGTACGGGGCATTAGCTGGTCTTGCAGGCT
>CAZBSC010000005.1:21322-27884 GCA_964494845.1 uncultured Candidatus Saccharibacteria bacterium
AACGATTTTTATGGTGCCTTTGTGCAGTACGGGGCATTAGCTGGTCTTGCAGGCTGTTCGACTAGCACTGAGCTGGGCGCAAAAATAGCCGAAATAGCAGAAAGAGAATTTGCCGCCAACGGAGGAAAAGATCTAGAATCATCGAACGGCGAGTTTAAATACACGGACGGCAAAAAAGAACAATGGTGCGCGGATTTTGTTAGCTGGGTGCTGAAAGAAGCTGGCAGCCCATTTGATAGTGGCGTCAGTGGTGGTTGGCGCATTCCTGCAGTCGTTAACGTCAAAGCTTGGTTCGAAGCTCACGGTGCTTACCACGCAGCCGGTTCTGGATATACGCCAAAGGTAGGAGACATAGTTATTTACAAGAATGGCATTAGTCACGTTAATATAGTTGTGGCCGTGGATGAAAAGAGTCAAACCATGACGACAATTGGTGGCAATGAATCGAATGGTATTAGAAAAAGTGATAGTCCATTTAGTAACCCCAAAATTACCGGTTTTGGAACGAAAGCTAACTAGGGAGACAAGATATGAATGACAATGACCAATACAAGAACTTAAAGCGGGTTGCTAGAGTTTTTGTTGCTCTGGTTGTGATATTTCTGACGTTTACAATCCTGAGAAATGTTTTTACTTTTTATATTTCTGGCACTGACCCTAAAAATAACAGCGACATACCCAGCACCACAAAACGCTTTACGCTAACCTTTAACAAACCACTCGACCCTAAACAAGATTTTAGAAAAACTGTCAAAGACGACCCCGAAAATACCTGGACTAAATTTACTATAGATGGCCGGAAACTAACGGTTGATATGACATCGTTAGAAATTGGTAAAAGCTATTCATTTAATTTCCCAGCAATATACGCAGCCAATGGCAAAGTTATTAAAGATTTTAACTACAGTTTCAAGGCTGTTTATGTCCGTTTCGACCGGTTGAATAAAGAAGAACAGCAACAGGCAATGGAGGGAGTAGACGAAAATAACTTCGAGGATCCTGTGCTCGACGTAACTCCTTATTCGACACTGGACTACACAATAACGCCGGAGGTTACCCAAAATGACGCTGGTGACGACTTTGTTACCATAAAGATAGAAGTCAACCTAAGCAACTCGGACCGGGGAAGTGAGAAAACGGCCATAAAAACCAGGCGAGCTGCAGCACTTGCCTACCTGAAAAGTAAAGGCATCGATATCAAAAAGTATCCGATTGTATACAACGAGCATTCTAGTATTATTGCGCCAGCAAACTAGCACCCGACGCTACAGAGAAATTGTATTTACGCCACTGGCAAAGTTCTTGGCAATAATATCGGCGTCGGTTGTAGTGATAAAGCTCTGGTAATCATTGACGAAAGCGGTCAGGGCTTTGCGTCTTTTGCCATCTAGTTCGCTGTAAACATCATCTAGTAAAAGCAGGGGTTTTTTCCCGGTTTTCTTTTCTAGTAAATCTGTTTCCTGGATTTTCAGCGCCAAGAGAGTCGTCCTGGTTTCGCCCCGAGAGGCAAAGTTAGCGATTGGGTGACCATCGATTTCTATGCCAATGTCATCTCTATGCGGACCGGCACCGGTGTATCCCCTGAGTATGTCTAGGGGCAAGTCTTTTTCCAGTTTTTTTAGCATTTTGCTAGCGTATACCCCGGGTTCTAAATTTGCTTTATATACCAGACTAATTACCTGTTTTTTTGCCGCAATACTGGCGTAGCTTTCACTGACACCCTTGTTAATGGTATCAATTATTTTTTGGCGCTTTTCGACGAGTTTGCCACCCAAACTGCTCAGTCGTATGTCCCAGGCAAAAATAGTTTTGTTAATTTTGTCCCCACCGTTTTTTAGTAAACGGTTCCTTTGGGCTAAGGTCCTGTGATAGTCTCGCTTGTCTTTTTGGAACTGGTCATCGATCTCGCTAATAATGTTGTCCAGAAACGTTCTACGTTGTTCTGGCGAGGTGGTTAGTTGCTGTAGGTAGTTAGGCTCAAACAGGACGAGGGGAAGGGCTGATGTTTTGCCCATTCTGGCTGTCTGTTTATCGTTTATTAAAATCGACTTTTTCGTAGTTTCGCCTTGTCTTTCAAATTTTATAGCCCGAGTCTCGCTTTTATCCGTCAGCGCGTCGATTCTAGCCCATTCTTTGCTGTCCATTATATTTTCTGCATCTGTGCCCCTAAAACCAATTCCCCTGCAAACGTAAACCAGGCCCTCTAGAGCATTGGTTTTACCGCTTGCGTTTGGACCAATAAGTATGTTGACCGAGTCACTGAATTCAAAAGATACATCAGTATATGACCGAAAATTTTGTAGCCTCAGACTCGTTATCATAGCCTTATTATAGAACGCCGCTCTTTTTGAGGCTTTAATTAGCTTTTTAAGGGCATTATTATATGAATATAGGTAGAATCATTGGGGTCGCTAAGAAGCAACGGCTGGAGTTTTTCGTTAAAACTGATTGTAATGTCCTGCCCATCAAATGCTTGAAGGCCGTCCAGTAAAAAGCGTGCGTTTAGGGTTATTTCTCCATCATTAGACACTTTAGCTTTTGCGCTTGCTTTGTTTTCGCCAACCTGTGAGGCCACAGATCGAATCTCTAGCGAACCTTCTTTGCTGGTGCTCAGGATTATACTTCCGGCGCTTTCCCTAGCAAATAGGCTAGACACCTTGGCAATATTAATAACCTCATTACGGTTAAGCGTAGCTGTAGTTTTAAATTCAGTAGGAATTAACTGGCCATAATCTGGATATTTGCCATCTATTAGCCTGGCGATTAATTCTGTATCACCAACAACAAACCTAGCTTGTTGATTATCATGGCTTACTACAACTTCTTTGGCACCTGGGTCGTCGCCAAGTATTCTTTGCAGATCATTTATGGCGCTAACCGGCAATAAGAGTTGTACGTTGTTTTTTAATGCTGCCAGTTTTTTTTCGGCCAGCCTGTAGCTATCTGTTGCAGCTATTACGAGTTGTTTTTTATCACTAGAGAAGTAAACGCCTGTTAGTACGGGCCTAGCTTCGTCAGAAGAAGCGGCAAAAGCAACCTGGTGCAACCCTTTTTTAAGGTCTACTGCTGGTAGTGTCCAGGACTCGCCATCTTTTATTGTGGGCATCACCGGGAATTCTTCGGCTGACATGCCGTTAATCGTAGAATTATGGTTATCGGTTGTAACGTGTAATTTGTTATCTTCTTGTTTTAAAGATATTGTTCCGCTCGGTAGATTTGCAACAAAATCTTGGAATAATCTAGCAGGAACAGTAAGTGAGCCTTGACTAATAATTTTTGCACCAATGTATTTATTGATTGCAATGTCTAAATTTGTAGCTGATATTTTCAACCTGTTGTCTTCTATCTGCATTAAGACATTACTGAGTATAGGTAGGGTACTTCTACCCGAAGCAACGCGAGCGATAGTTGATAAAGCTTTGTTTAGGTTTTCCTGTGTGACTGATATTTCCATAATAATAGTTATTCCTTTTAACTTAGATTAGTTTTAGTTATTAGTACTGTGGAAGGTGTGTAAAACATAAAATTAACAGTTTGGATTATTGAAAAAACCCTGCGCATAAACACATGTATAAGCCATTGGTTTGTTGGTGTATAACAAAAAGCAATAAAATTTTTACCCACTATTAATGACGCATTAACCAGCCCTTTACTCATTGTTTTTGTGGTGTTTGTACTAGTCTTGTCCACAAGTAAACTATGCATATAAACGCTCCTTTATATCACTAATCGCAGACTTTATTGAAGTATCAATTGTTGATTCCTTTTCAATTTTCTCAACCGAATGGATTGCTGTAGTGTGGTCTTTACGGCCTAATTCTTTTGCAATTTTAGGGAAACTGAGGTGCAACTCGCTACGAAGTAAATACATAGCCACCTGCCTAGGAACTACAATATCCTTGTCTCTTTTAGGGCCTGTTATCTCCTCGACAGAAACCTGAAAATGTCTTGCCGTACGTTCTACAACTTGCTTTGGCGAAACATGCTTTGGCCTAGCCCTATGAGCACCAAGAACACTTTTTGCTAAGGCTAAATCAGGACTAATACCGCGCATTTCACTGAAGGCCACTAGTTGGTTGAGTGCGCCCTCTAGCTCACGAATATTAGTCCTTATATTATTTGCCAAAAACTCTACGACTGGCGCAGAAAGAGTCACGCCTTGATCGGCAGCTTTTGTCTGTACGATTGCACAGCGGGTTTCAAAATCAGGTATTTGCATGTCTATGCTCATTCCCCAGGCGAAACGAGACCTAAGTCTATCTTCCAGTGTCGGTATGTCTTTTGGCGGCTTGTCGCTACTCATTATTATTTGCTTGTTAGCTTGGTGCAGCGCATTAAAAGTGTGGAAGAACTCTTCCTGGGTTTTTTCCTTGCCTGCAATGAATTGGATGTCGTCAATAATTAATACGTCTGCAGACCGGTAGTGACCGGCAAAATCTGTATTTTTCTTGTATCTAATTGCGTCCAGAAACTCCTGAACAAATTGTTCTGTCGATATATAAACTACTCGCGCAGAAGGATTGCGAATTGCTATTTCGTTACCAACAGCCTGCATTAAATGAGTTTTTCCAATGCCAACACCACCGTAAACAAACAAAGGATTGTATTTTTTTCCGGGGTTTGCAGCTATGGCTTGGCAAGCGGCATAGGCCAAGTCGTTTCCGGAGCCAACTATAAATGAGTCAAATGTATATTTTTCGTTTAGTCCCTGGCGATAACTATGGGCGAGGCTGTTTTGGGTCCGAGCTGTTTTTTTAGGCGAAGATGACATCATGACTGCCTCGTCGTCTACTTTTTTGTGTACCTGAGAAGAGGTGTGTATTTTGTATTCAATAACCTTTGGGTTTACACCGTTTTTTTGGAGTACTTCACTAACTAGTGAATTAAACTTACGCTCTAGCTGCTGTTTTATGAATACGTTCGGCACACCGATAACCAGGGTTGTATTGTCATAACGCAGAAGAGAGGTGTTCTTGAACCACGTCACGTAGCTGGCGCGAGACACTGATACCTCGATTTCCCCTAAAACGGCTTGCCACAAGTGGTCTTGCACTTTTTTTCTCCCTCGTTCGCAATATTTTTTATCGATTCGTACTAGAACTATAACAAGTCGGCTGGGGTTTTTCCACAAGTGCATACAAAACTACACCAATGTAATTACAAAAAATCGCGTACAGATTAAAACTTATACACAAAAAGAGCTAACAGATTAAGATTTGTGGATAATACTTTCCAAAAAGTGGACAAGTTGCTATAATTAGGGGGTAAACATTGTTAAATTAACGCTAGACTCACTAGTTAATTCAATAAATAACAACAAGACAAAGCCCTTGTTTTTTTATTAAGTTTTATCTGTGATAAAGTAGAGAGTACTTCTTATGCCAAAGAGAACATTCCAACCAAAGAAACGATATCGATCCCGAGTTCACGGTTTTTTTGCACGTATGTCCACAAAAGGTGGCCAAGCTGTTATAAAAAGACGACGACTAAAAAACCGCGCTCGAGTAACCCACTAGAACTAATAGCCTCAACCCCCAACTAAAGGTATTCAAAAAAGCTATATGATAACCAGAGCCCACCGTTTTCACGGCTATGGCAGCCTAAACCACACCTATTCGCACGGACGTACGGTTAGGGGACAATCTTTGGCGCTTAAATATTGTAAAAATCCAAAACGAATAGATTACCGGCTGGCTGTGGTAGTTAGCAAAAAAGTTCACAAATCTGCCGTTACCCGTAACCGAATACGCAGACGTATTTACGAAATTATTAGAAAAAAAACAGACCTAAAAAGTCCCTACGACATGATTATCTCTGTTTATGACGAAGGCGCTGCTACTTGCTCTAACGACAACCTAGAATCTCAGGTAATGGCGTTAATTGATAAAGCCGGGGTCAGCCAACCCTAGCACCGTCGTGCTATTATATGATAGATGCCAGCCTTAATTAATTAACAGGCTATGCGGCAATGGTGCTCGCAGATAGGTTAGGCAAAAGGGGAGAATCAAATGTTTAATACGCTTATTGTGCAGCCAGTTTTCAATCTTTTGGTGCTTATTTACGCCCTACTACCTGGGCATAATTTTGGCCTGACTATAATTATTTTCACCATTATCGTGCGCCTGTTGATGTGGCCGTTAGTGAAAAAGCAGCTTCACCATGCCAAGGCTATGCGCGAACTTCAGCCAGAGCTAAAGCGTATAAAAAAAGAAACCAAAGGCGATCGCCAAAAAGAGCAGCTAATGATAATGGCTCTATACAAAGAGAAAGAGATAAACCCATTCTCTTCTATCGGTTTGCTGCTGGTGCAATTGCCAATACTCATCGCATTATATAGTTGCATCAGGAAGATAATTGTCGACCCCCAGACTTTGATCGATTTTTCCTACCCATTTATTCAACACTTGCCTAGCATTCAAAGCTTGTCACAAAATATTGGCCAATTTGATTCTAGTTTTTTGCATCTAGTTGATTTGACCAAGCCAGCACTCAGCCAATCGGGGATTTATTGGCCAGCGATGTTGCTTGTGCTGGGTAGCGCAGTAGCCCAGTACTATCAGAG
>CAZBSC010000005.1:27984-29375 GCA_964494845.1 uncultured Candidatus Saccharibacteria bacterium
AAGAAGAAGTCTAAGAAGGCTAAAAAAGGAAGGAAGTAGCGCCATGAACGATTCACGAGAAGAAGCAATCCAATATGCCAAAAAATTTCTCGAGGATATTCTTTCTTTTTTTGGGCTGAACACGGATATCTACGCCACAGCGAACGAGGACGACATAATTGAACTACACGTGCCATCCACGCACCTAAACGGCTTTTTGATAGGCCAGCGCGGAGAGACTATACGAGCCCTGCAGTTTATGGCTAGCAATGCGCTACGAAATAATAATTTCCAGTACTCCAGAGTTCATGTGGATGTTGCAGATTACAAAAAACAGCGTGCTGAACGTGTTGCTGAACAAGTTGAAGAATGGGTGGCATCAGTTAAATCCAGCGGCGAACCTATGACGCTCCGGCCAATGAACTCAGCGGATCGTCGAGTAGTTCACAGGGTGGCTACGGACGCAGGCTTGACTACAGAATCTGTCGGTGAAGGCAGAGACCGCCATGTAGTTATAAACGCAAACGACGGTAAAGCTGAAGCTGATGCCAACGAAGAAGAATAGCCTAATCTCCTAGAGCTTGTTTAAAAACTTCCAAAGTCTGAGATGCCATTCTCGACCAAGAATACTGTTTTACTACATGCGACCCTTTGGCGATTAGATTGTTCCTAATTTTTGTATTAGCTAGAACAGTATCAATTTTTTCTGCCATTTCTTCGGTGTTAGTTGGGTCAAAGTACAAAGCGCCGTCTTTGTTAACCTCTGGCAAACAGGTTGCATTGCTAGATACTATCGGGGCGCCGTGATGCATAGCTTCGAGTGGCGGCAAGCCAAAACCTTCGCTAAGACTCGGGAAAACATATGCAGTTACATTTTCATACAACCATCGAAGTTGTCCTTCTGACGCGAAGCCGGTAAATATAACATTTTTATACCCCAAGGCCTCGACCTTTTTCTGTAGGTTGTGATATAAAATATCTTTTTTCCCAACAAAAACCAGACGGAGCTCAGGATGTTTTTGTCGTAATATTCCGAACGCTTCCACAAGAGCATCTAGGTTTTTGTGTGGTTGAGGCCTGCCAACATACATAATAAATTGTTTATTTATCAGCTCTTCTACGGGTTCGGGTTTGTCGGAAATTTTATCAGCCGATTCATAGGTTACGGTAATCTTGCGCGAATTGACGTGTGCAAAACGAGCAAAATCATCTTTTACGAATTCAGTAGGGGTAATTATATGTGCGGATTTTTTCCCAACAATTTTGTTAACCAATATGTAAGCCCAGCGCTTAAATGTGAAAACAAACCAGTTTTTGCTAGGGTTGCGAAACCGAACGGTGGTTAAATCTTGTATCGTAGTGACAACCTTGCCGCGGTAGAGTATCGGCTGCTGAACGGCGGGGAAAAACAC
>CAZBSC010000005.1:29475-34912 GCA_964494845.1 uncultured Candidatus Saccharibacteria bacterium
TACTGCTGCAAAGTATGCTTTTAGGTGAGTCCAATATTGACCGTGGATAACAGCCCCTGCAGCGAGTCTTAGACTATGCAGTATTGCGATAGGAAAATACTTCCAAAAAAGAAAACCGGGCATATTTTTAAGGAACAATAAATGAAAGTTTTTTGTTGTGTGAAAACGCGTAAAAGCTCCTAGTTTTGAGCTAGTTGCACCGCCTTTGTGGTAGGAAACAGCAGTTGGTTCATAAAACACCTTCCAACCTGCTAGTTGAGCGCGAAAGCTAATATCTACGTCTTCTAGGTACGCAAAAAACTTTTCGTCAAATAGGCCAATTTGTTCCAGCATCTTGATTCTATACAGGCTAGCCCCACCAGTCGCAGCGAAAACCTGCTCGCCAACATTGTATTGACCAGTGTCTACTTCGTCCCTTCCGCGCGGGTGTGGCATGCCGTTCCTCCGCATTATCTCGCCAGTACTATCAATGGTTTTTCTGTCAGATTGCATAAACTTGCCGGTTACTATGCCAGTTTTTTTACTGGACTCCATTGCTGCTAACAGATTTTTCAGCCAATCTTTTTCAGCAACTGCATCATTATTAAAAAGAGCAATGTATTCAAAACCATTTTTAACAGCGTATTTTATGCCTCGGTTAACGCCACCGGCAAAACCGGCATTATTGCTGAACTCTAAAAGAGTGACGCCAGGAAACTTATTTTTGATTATACTAGTAGAATTGTCGTGCGATCCATTATCAACGACAACTATCTCTGCCTTTAGCGATTGTTTCTCCAGAGACTCTAAACACTCTGCTATAAAATCTTCGCCGTTCCAGTTAGGTACAACTATAGCGACATTGGGCATTATTTTTTCCTCGATTCAAACCACTCCACTGTCAGTTTCAGCCCGTCATTAAACTTTACTATTGGTTCATAGCCAATTAGTTTTTTTGCTTTTGATATGTCAGCGTGAGTGTGTTTTACGTCACCGATTCTATCTGGCCTTTTTTCTAATACTAATTTCTTGCCGGTATATTTTTCTATTAAATGGTACAAGTCATTAACAACTATTCTCTCGCCGTGGGCTATATTCATTGCTTCTCCAGATAACTTATTCTCTGACTCCATAGCTAGCATATTGGCGAGTATGATGTTGTCTACGTAACAAAAGTCGCGCGACTGATCGCCGGCACCTTCTATAAAAGGTTTTTTCTTATCAGGGAAATACAACCCCTCCAGCCAGGCCGAAATAACCGTAGAGTAGGGGGAGTCTCCGTATTGACCAGGTCCGTAAACGTTAAAATACCTCAAGCAAACAGTGTCCAGCCCATACAGACTAGAGAAAACTTTGCAAAATGGTTCCCCCGCGTATTTCTGTACTGCATATGGGGATTTTGGATCTGGTTGGTTTTCCGACTCTTTTGTTGGCAAAACTTTTGCTCCGCCGTAAATAGATGAAGATGATGAATAGATAAATCGTTTCACGTTATGGTTTTTGGCCGCCTCTAGCAAAGAAACCGTTCCTATTATGTTTACTTCGCTAGTCAGCTTTGGGTTCTCTACAGAAAAGGAGACTCGCGGGAGCGCAGCAAAATGGAAAACGTATTCTGGTTTGTGTTTAGAGAATATTTTTTCCAACAGTTTAGAATCAAGGATTGATCCTTCATAGAATTCAATAGACGAATCAACCTCGCTCTTTCTGCCAGTAGAAAAATCATCAATCCCAACTATTACAGTGCTAGGGTATTTTTGTTTGAACTGTTTTACAAAATTACTTCCAATAAAGCCCGCACAGCCAGTAACCAGAACAGATTTAGGTATTTTCATGATAATTTAGTCCTATAATATGTAAATTGTTTTTTTGTACGTATATCGCTCAATGACCAAGACATAAATATATTCTATACTGTATCTAAGATATTATGTTGAAATTTGTAACAAGACTAGCTCCAAAGAAGAATATTATTTTTGTTTATGCTAAAAGGTTTCAGTTTGCAGGGTCTACAGTCATGAGGGGACAACAGCTGTACGAGTTAGCAAAATCCACATTTCCAAACTACAAAATCGCATATGCGCCTAGTGACACCCGGTTTAAAAATTCTACACTTTTTTTGAGCAAAGGAGTTATCAATACTGCCAGTCCCGGTCAACTAGAACAGTTAAAAAAAGATGGCAATAAACTAATATTTGATATTGTGGACGGCGTATTGCCGGATTATACAAAAGACTTCGTTGATACCATAGTAGCCGCTTCACAGTCTGCGTATTTAGCATACAAGAGAGATTATCCTAGCATTAGAGTTATAAAAGTAGACCATCACGTTGATCCAAGAATCCGAAGATTAAAACCACAAAAAATAAACAATATAAAAATCGGGTATTTTGGTGAACCAACAAATACTATAATTTCTCCAAAAATCAGTAAATATGTGGATTTTGTTCATATAGATACTTCAAAACAAGAAGATGATTGGTTAAAAAAACTACCCAAATATAATATGCATTACGCAATTCGAGCAGAGACGCCAGCGGGTCGACACAAACCGTTTTTGAAGGGATTTACTGCTGCATATTGTGATAGCAACATAATTATACAAAGGTCAAATGCCGAGGCAGTTTATTGGCTAGGAGACGATTACCCATATTTAATTGATGATCCAGTTAATGAGTCAAACATAATCGAGCATATTCTCTATGCCATGAAAAGCTATAATTCTGCAGAATGGCACCGGGGGCTGGAAGCGATGGCTGGGTTAAAAAATAACGTTTCTGATATAACCATTTCCGAGCAGCTAAGAGAGCTTTTCTCTCAATAAATTATAAAGTTTGTCGAGCGTAACGCTATCCGTCTTGTGGGGGCGCAGAACAAACCCGGGCATATTGCGCATGTTGTAGGGTCTATCAACGATGTGATGCCACTCGGTGTCATTCTTGTAAAGTGAATACCCAAAACTAATCTGATCTCGCTTACCCCGATTAAGAATTTCGGTCCACCATGTTTCAAGAACCGGGCCTAGCTTTTTTGATTTTCGGTTGAACATCAAAATGCCATTTTCCGCCAATATTTTTCCATCGAATCCATCGTTAGTGTAGTCTTCGACTTGTTTTGTGAGTATGTCAGGATTCTCTTTATTTAGGTCTATGCAGGCTTCGGCTTCGTCCTGGATAGACGTCCGTATTTGGTGTGGCGTACTTCCAATGGCTAAGCCAGATTTCTGGAATCTTTCTATTAGCGGGTAAATATCGTCCGTTATCATGAAACTAGTATCCACCCAGACTACAATGTCATATTGTTTCAACAGAACATGAGGATGGGTTTTAACGTACCTAATTGACCTAGCGCCATCAAGGTCTGGGTAGGGCAAAGGACGAATATGGTATACGCCAAAGCCCTCGGCATTATCGTCATCAGTGTAGGCTATATAGTCGATCCTATCATCGATAAATGCAGGGATTTTTAACACATCGTAACCCTTTGAATAAGCCGTAACTATAGCAATTTTCCTTGGTTTTTTACTGGACCTGTATTTTTTAATGCCGCTTACATATTTATCAATTTTTAATATTCTATCTAGCACACTAGAATTGAAACTAATCGATAGTTTTACCCAGTCGTCGACCCACTTGGCATCCCCGAATTGCTGCTGAAGGAGTTTCCACCTTTTGAAGGCTTCTTGCCAATCATTTTTGTCGGTGGGGATATCAGCCCACTCGACTCGTATTCTGATGTCTGGTGATTGTCTTAGGGCCTTTGTTGCTAACTCGTCGGCTTTATCGGTATTATTAAGTTTTCTTTGTATTTTTATTTGGTCAATCCAATATTGAGCATCAAAATTCTCATTAGATTTACATGCTCTGTTAATCCTATCTTCGGCTTTTTCCCAGTTGTCCTGAGCCATAGATATCTCGGCATTTAAAAATAATAGGTCACTATCACCAGGGAATGACTTGATTAGGTCATTAGCTAGGGCTTGAGCTTGATTATAGTCTTGGCTGTTTATGTAAGCAGTCAAGAGCCGTTTGCTCGGGGTCAATTGTGATTTATCAGCTGGACCTTCATTAATAATATTATTCCATAACACTATCGCCTGCGCCCATTTTTTCTGCCCCATGGCGATATCTGCTAGTTCGATTTCTAAATCCATGTTTTGGGGATAAAGTTTTAGCGCCCTGTTGGTGACTTTGGTCGCTCTACTGAATCTGCCCATATTTCTATGGAGGGTGCTCAATCTTATCCAGATCGCAACAGGCGTAAAAGTAGAGAATTCTTTTACAATCGAATCAAATCGATTTATGGATTCTTCCCAATTTTTTTTGGATGCTGCAGATTCTGCCCAGATGATTTTTCTTGCCAGTCGACCGCCCATTATATCGTTCCAGAATTTATCCGAACTTTCGATAGCGATGCTGTCGTCTTCTTTTGGTTTGTGAATAGCGAACAATCTTGAAATTTTTTGATTTGCTTTGTCTTTAAAATCTTTATGAAGGCCACTCATTATTTTGCTCATTAATTACCGAGATTAATCATAACAGAATAAACTAATCAGCATCAGTTTCGTATCAAAGGTATTTCTATATATGCACTTCGTGCACTATAATAGCTATACTTATATGATAAACATAAAACGTGTTTTTTCGAAAAAAAATCGGGTACTACTCGCAGAACTGGTTAGAACCGATTTTAAGTTGCGGTATCAAGGATCTGCGTTAGGTTACGCCTGGTCTCTTTTACGCCCCTTGTTCCTTTTTTGTATCCTGTATATCGTGTTTGTAAAATTTTTGAAGTTTGGCGGCGATATTCCTCACTATCCAGTTTACCTTCTTCTTGGCATTGTTATGTGGAACTTTTTTGACGAGATTACTAGCCAAAGTCTTGCGTCGATTGTCGGCAGGGGCGATTTAATAAGGAAAATAAATATTCCCAGGTGGATAATAGTTATATCTAGTAGCCTGTCGTCACTTATTAACTTGGGTCTGAATTTGGTTGTTGTAGGGGTATTTATGGCCATCAACATGGTTCCGTTGCAGGCAACAGCAATTCTGTTGCCATTGAGTTTATTAGAACTATACATATTTGCATTAGGTCTTTCTCTTTTTCTGTCAGCTGCCTTTGTAAAGTATCGAGACATTAGCTATATATGGGAAGTATTAATGCGGGCGGGCTTCTATTTAACACCGATAATCTACACCATGGCCCGGATTCACAATGTCACCATGCAAAAACTAATAATGCTAAATCCTGTGGCGCAGAGCATACAAAATGCTCGTTATAGTTTGGTCACGCACAAGACCATTACAACCTATAGCGTTTTTGATGGAGGGCCGTATATGTACATACCGCTATTGATCGTAGTAATTACGCTGATATTCGGGGTTTTATATTTCAAAAGAGAATCAAAATATTTTGCGGAGAACATCTAGATGGATAAAGATGTTTTAGTAAAAGTAGATGG
>CAZBSC010000006.1:0-34110 GCA_964494845.1 uncultured Candidatus Saccharibacteria bacterium
AGAAACATTATAATTCCCACGGATAGGAAATAACACTGGGTTAGCTCGGTTATTAAGTAAGTTTTATAGGGTGATAACCTATAGTTAAACAATCTTAGCCCGACCGCCTCATAATATTCTAGCCCAGGTGGTAAAATACCCATTTTTTGTTGGATTAGAGTAAATACGCAACCATCAAACTTTAGCAAAAGAATTTTGTAAAAAACCACTAAGGATGCGTTGACCCAAAGTGGAATGAAAAATGGAAGTACATAGAAAGGAAGCCAAACTACTAAATGCCACCAAAAACCAATTTCGTATAAAATACGGTTATTTATTGGACTCTGAAATGTAATTTCTTTCGTTTTGCTCATTATATATTAATATTAACATTTATTGCGTTTGAGGGTATTTGATCTTGTTTATTCATGCCGTAATGCGTCGATGGGTTTTTTGCGGGCGGCTTGCAGGGCCGGGGCGCTACCGAAGACAATACCAATAAACATTGATATACCAACGGCTATAGCGAAGGCCCTGATAGTAAATACTGGTGTTATATGTGCAAAGGCTTTGACAGCAAAACTGAGTAAATAAGCAACAATAACACCAAAGAAGCCGCCCATCATGGTTAGTACTATAGCCTCTGTTAAAAATTGGGTCATTATTGCGGACTGAGATGCTCCGATAGATTTTCGGATACCAATTTCGCGCGTACGCTCTGTTACGGATGTAAGCATGATATTCATAATACCGATACCACCAACTAGTAGTGAAATAGCCGCTATTGCAGCAATAAAGTTAGTTACCACACCCAGAATTTCGTCAAAGTTTTTAGATACATCCTCGGACGATTCTATAGAAAAATCTTCTTTGTCTTTGTGCTTAGCCTTCAGGGCTGCTGTCAAGCTTGTCTTCGCCTGGCCTAGTTGGTCTGACGTTTTTGCCTGAGCAATGATTTCATCTATAAATATTTTATTGTCACTGAAAGTGTTTGCATTTTCGACAGGTATATAAAGGGTAGTGTCTAATTGGGCACCAGGACCAATGCTAGTTTTTTCGGACAATTTTTCATAATTTCCTATAACAGTAAATTCTTGTTGAATAACTTTTGGCTCTGAGGTATTAATATCCGTGAATTCTTGTTTTAGTAACAGTTTTTTACCGACCGGATTTTCTTGGCCAAACAAAGTTGTAGCGACATTTGCGCCTATTACTACTACATCCTTTTCGCCGTCGTTAAAAAACCGACCACTCTGTACTTTTTGGCCGATAATGTCACTCATTCTGGGCGGGGTAGCATTAATAATGGCTGTATCATCTTTTTTCTGTCCGTTTGATGGCACTGCATCTACATAAGTGGTCGGTGCAACCTGCTGGATGAACTCATTAGATCTGACTGTCTCGACATCTGACTGGGTTAGGGGCTCTCCTTCTGGTTGGGGAGAAATTGTTATCAGGTTTATTCCAAGTGCGTCGAATTCTTTTTTTACCTGGGCTTTGAGTCCATCTCCGATGCTAATTACCGTTACTACCGCCCCGATACCAATGATCATGCCTAGCATAGTCAGTATCGATCGTAGTTTATTTCGGCTAATACTGATTAGGGCCAGTCGAAAATTCTGCAAAAACATATAGCTAACTAGCCCCTTTGGGATTTTGGTGATTAATTGCCACTACTACTTCGCCATCATCCTCAACGAGTATGTCTGAATTATGAGGAGGTAGTGGCGGTGGCGTGGGTGTTGATAGAGTTGGCGGTTGCCCAACCTGAACGGCCATTGGTTGAGGTGCAGATGGTGGACTTTTAGGGAGCGGCGCAACATAAATACTCCTCTGCACAGGGAAAACAGTAGGGCTAGTCACGGCAGGCGGTGGTGGGGTGGGCTGTTGTATTTGGGGGGCTATTGGAGGTTGTTGGATTGGTGCGGTCTGCGGTAATGGTGTAGCGACGACAGGTGCAGGCATTGCGGGGGCTGATGGGGTATTGGCTACAACTGCAGGCTTTGGAGCGGGTAAGGGTTTTGCCATAGGTTGAGTAGCCTGTTGCTGGGGTTGGGTTATTGTCCCATCGCTGATATTTACTATTCGACTAGCCTGTCTGGCTATGTTGGGGTCATGAGTGATCATGACAATTGTCGTTCCCTGAGAATTTAATTGTTTGAGTATTTCCATCACTGCCGAGCCGGTCTGACTGTCTAGATTCCCTGTCGGTTCGTCTGCCAGAATAATCTGAGGACTATTTACAAGAGACCGGGCTATAGCAACACGCTGCATTTGTCCGCCAGAAAGCTGATTTGGCTTATTTTTTGCCCGCTCGGCGATGCCGACCATGGTCAGCAAGTCAAAGGCACGCTGTCTCCTTTCTTGACGTTTGACCTTGGCATAAATCATGGGCAGCTCTACGTTCTCAATCGCATTTAACCCCGCTATCAGGTTGAAGCTTTGGAAAATAAAACCAATATACCGCAGTCGTAACTTTGAAAGTGAAGATTGTTTGCTGGAATGTACTTCTAGATCACTTAGCTTGTAATAGCCACTGTCCGGGGTATCCAGTAAACCTATTATATTCATCAGCGTTGATTTGCCAGATCCACTAGGGCCAGTTATAGCCACGAATTCACCAGGTTCAATAGACAAGCTAACCCCTTTTAGGATTTCTGTTTTTGCGTCCCCACTTCCATAGGATTTGCGCACATCTTTTATCTCTATGACGCTCATGCTTGGATATATTATACGCGATATTAAACTGCTTATGTCATAATGGTAATAAGATTATGAACAACGAAAATAGCCTAAGATACAAGGCATGGTTGCGACAATACTACCGACAGTCATGGTGGCGAATTTCTTTGTTGCTATTTTTGAGTTTTATTTTAGTTGGGATTGAGCTGGCTAACCCATGGCCAATAAAACTAATGGCCGATTCTGTTTTTGGTAGTGTTCCTCCACCAGCTTTTTTATCTGACTTTTCACCCCAGAACTTGCTTTTATTGGTAGCGGCATCGTTTATTGTATTGTATTTATTCCAGAGCATCTTTGGATTTATTACGGAATATCTGGGGACACGGTTTGGGTTTCAGCTGGACCAAAAGTTAAAAAGACAATATTTCTGGCATGTCTTACATCTTCCTCTTCGTAGTGATAAAAGACTAGAGACAGGTGACTATGTTTACCGGCTTAATGAAGAAAGTGGTTCATTGCCTCAACTAGTAATAAACAACACTGTGACAATCGTCCAATCAGTGGTGACTATTACCGGAGTCTTAGTTTTATTAATTTTACTTGATTGGCAAATGACCTTACTCAGCCTAATTATCGTACCGTTTCTGTTTTTATCAGTTATGTTCTTCGGTAATAAGCTAGAAAGACAATCCGAAGCCGTAGAGAAGGCGTATAGCGACATATATAATCATTCAAGCGAATCAATTGAAAATACCGATATTGTTCAATCGTTTAATCGTCAGTCTGGCCAAGTAGCTAAATTGGGCCGTTTATTAAAAGAAAGGCTACGGTTAGAGCTAAAGAGCACAGTTCTAGGCGGGGAGTTTGCCTTTACTAATAGTTTGCTATCGGTTATATCAATAACAGTAATTGTTATTATGGGTGGAATGAATGTTTTTGAAGGGACATTAACATTCGGTGGGTTGTTGATTTTTGTGACGTATGCCCAGCAACTTTACGACCCATTGCAAAATCTATCCGCTGCAATTGGCATGCGCAAAGACGCACATGGTCGTCTAAAACGCGTGTTCGAAGTTATTGATGACCATGCAGATATAGAGAATACCGACAAAGGAGATGTATTAACAAAAGTTCGCGGCCAGTTGAATTTCAGAAATATTACATTCAGTTACGGAGACAAGACAGTTCTGGACGGAGTAAACTTAGATATTAAACCAGGCGAAAAAGTTGGATTCATTGGTCCTAGCGGCGCCGGGAAGACTACGCTGATTAGCCTGGTGCCTCGATTCGGTATCCAAAGTAAAGGATTTGTATATATAGACGGGAAAGACACTAGCACAGTCAACCTAAAGAGCCTTCGTGAACAGATTGCAATCGTTAGTCAAGAACCGAAGCTTTTCTCGATATCTATCGGTGAAAATATAGGTTTCGCACGACCTGACGAAAAATATCCATTGCCAGAAGTTATGGGGGCCGCATCGGCCGCCAATGCTTCTGAATTTATAGATAAATTACCTGAAAAGTATGAAGCGATGGTTGATAACAGTGGCGATTCTCTGAGCGGTGGCCAAAAACAACGTATTGCTGTAGCTAGGGCAATGTTTAAAAAAGCGCCTATTTTAATTTTGGATGAACCAACCTCAGCACAGGATACTGCGTCTGAAAAAAAGGTTCTTGAGGGGATAAATGCACTAATGAAAGGTAAAACGGTATTGATGGTCACGCACAAACATTCACTGTTATCAGCAATGGACACAATCTATGTCATTGAGGCTGGGAAAATAAAAAATGTTAAGGATTTCGGTGGCCTAGATGCGTACGAACGATATTTGAAGATACACGAGCGCTAACATAACCATGTTCATCCGAACCTCTTTGTAAAGTTAAGGCAACAATCTTCAATCAATTATATACAATAGCTTAACGCTGAGTCCCTCTAAGCCAAAGATACAGTGTTCTGGCGCGATTATGGGGCATATTGATGATTCCGAATTGAGGGGCTATATTCTTCTTAATTTGTTTAGGGTAGATATTTATACTGTTGGGGAGGTTGTTCATTTTATGCCTTTTTTGTTTTTTCGTATGCGTAGCTATAGTATGCCACTTATGTTAAATAATCAAGAATGTCAGAGTTCGTGCAAAACAGTAATTTTGGCACCCAGCTGGTTTAGGCGTTCGGCTAGGTCTTCGTAACCTCGGTTGATCGTGTAGACATTACGAAGAATTGATGTGCCTGGCGCAGCCAACATCCCGATTAACAACATTACTGCGGGGCGAATTCCGCTCGGGCAGACAACATCCGCTGCCCGCCATTTTGTAGGTCCAGTTATAAAAGCGCGGTGCGGGTCGGCAAGCTCTACGTTAACACCGATCTTTTTCATCTCGGTGTACATCAGTGCCCGTTCTTCGTAAACCCAGTCGTGGATTAGAGTGCGGCCTTTAGCGACCGCTGCAATCGGCACAAAATAGGGGAGGTGGTCAATATTCAGCCCGGGGAACGGTCGACTGTATATTTTTTCCACCGGTGCAATCAGGCTACCGTTATGTTTCTGTATGGTTATATCTACTAGGTCGGTGTGGCCATTTTCGGCTTTGTATGGTTTTGTCGTCGTGAAGCCCAACCCCATCTTCTCTAGTTTTAACAGCTCTAGTTCTAGGAAGTCGAGTGGAGCACGGTTTATTGTGATGCTGCTATTCGTAGTGACGGCAGCTGAAATAAATGTCATTGCCTCTACCGGGTCTTCTGCCGGAGCATAAGTTATGTTTTTCTTGATGTTTTTCACGCCAGTTACGCGCAGGGTGCTGGTTCCAATTCCTTCGACTTTTACCCCTAATTTTTGCAGATAGAAACATAAATCCTGAACCATATAGTTGGCGCTGGCCATTTTAATAACTGTTTCGCCTTCAAAACCAGCAGCAGCCATCAAGATATTTTCTGTTGTGGTGTCGCCAGATTCGTACAAGACTACTGATCTTTTCGGTAATTTTGGAGTAGAAGTTACGTGGTAGTGTCCGGCTTTTGTAAAAATGTCTGCACCGAATTCTTCAAGACCGTATAAATGGGGTAGAACGCTGCGTCGTCCTAGCTCACATCCGCCGGCATAAGGAATATTGAATTGACCACTTTTATGCAAAAGAGGTCCAATGAACATCAAAACACTTCGGGTTCTGCGAGCGGCGTCTTTATCGATATTGGCAACATTTATCTTTGCCGGGGGCTTTATTTCTAGATCATTCCCTGGCAACCATTTTACCGAGACGTCCATACTTTTTAGGACTTCGATTAAGCGGTTAACTTCCTCGATTCTTGAGACATTCTTTAGCCGGGTGGTACCTTGGTTCAGTAGACTGGCGCAAAGTAGTGCTACAACAGCATTTTTGCTAGTTTTGACAGTGACTTGACCGCTCAGCTCGTGACCGCCTTCGATACGTAGGTTTACGGCGCCTTCGGAAATACTAATTAGAGGCTTGTGGAGTACATCGCTAATACGCCCCAGCATGTCTAGGCTCATGTTTTGTTTGCCGTGTTCGATTCGGTTGACTGCCGACTGGCTGGTGTTTAGTTTTTTAGCAAAGTCAGATTGGGTCATACCCCTCTCTTGTCGTATCTGGTAAATTAGGTTACCAATCTTCTCATTAGTTGTGCTCATATGCAAAGGATTATACCACCAGCAGTATAAAAAAGAACAACACTTTTTATGTTAATAATGCAGTACAATAGTTTTATGATCTGAGTTATTTTTGTACCAACAAACAAGTGGGACAAAGATAATTTAATATGAGGGAGAAAAGTCATGAAAGACTTAGAAATAAAGAAGCTGATTCAAAAAGAGGTGAAAAGGCAGGCCGAGGGTCTAGAGATGATCCCAAGCGAAAACCACACATCCGGCGATGTGCTAGAAGCGTTAGGGTCCAGGCTAACAGACAAATATTCCGAGGGCTACCCAGGCAAACGCTATTACGGTGGTTGTGAAAACGTTGATGCGGTTGAAAATATTGCTAGGGACCGAGCCAAAAAACTATTTGGTGTATCACACGCTAATGTACAGCCATATTCTGGCTCGCCGGCTAACCTGGCGGCTTACTTCGCACTGCTAGATCCTGGCGATACTGTGATGGGGATGGCGTTATATTTTGGTGGACATATGACACACGGACTAAAGGTGAACTTTTCTGGTAAATGGTTTAATTCTGTTCAATATCAAACGGGAAAAGATGGCTATCTAGATTATGAGGCTATGCAAGCAATGGCCGACAAAGAAAAACCAAAGATGATAGTAGTTGGCGCTACTGTATACCCAAGAATTTTTGATTGGAAGAAACTGCGAGCTATTGCCGATTCGTGCGGTGCATGGCTACTAGCAGATATTTCACATATTGCCGGGCTAGTGGTTGCCGGCGCACATCCTTCGCCAGTTGATTATGCTGATATCACCATGACGACTACTCACAAGACATTGCGAGGTCCACGAGGTGCTTTATTGTTATGCAACGGAAATCCGTCTAATCCACTAAAAAGTGTTCCTCGGGCAAAAGAAAATTTACCAACCCTAATCGATAGGGCGATTATCCCTGGACTTCAGGGTGGTCCCCACAATCATCAGACGGCAGCTATTGCGGTTGCCTTGCGCGAGGCTGCAACGCCAGAGTTCAAGAATTATGGTCACCAGATAGTTAAGAACGCCAAGAAACTCGCCTCCGAGTTAACTAACTATGGTTTTGATCTGGTAACTGGCGGTACCGATAACCATCTAATGCTAATTGACCTAACTAATAAAAATGTCCTAGGCGCAGAAGCCGAAAAAGCCCTGGGACTCGCTGGCATAACGGTCAATAAAAACACCGTTCCATTTGACCCCCGGCCACCCTTCAGTCCTAGTGGGATTCGTCTAGGCACCCCCGCGCTGACTACGCGTGGCATGAAAGAGACCGAAATGGTTCAGGTCGCAGAGTGGATACATCAAGCTGTGACGAATCACACCGATGAAAAGCTGCTGGCCAAGATTCATAATGAAATCAAAGACTTTTCAAAAGCCTACCCACTACCTAGCTAAATTTACAGCAGTTCAGGTTCCTGAATCAGTCTAACGCCGAATTTTTCATGAACACCATTTATGATTTTGTCCCTAAAATCTAGTAAATCTTGTGTAGACTTGGCATTTTCGTTTATTAAGACTAGAGGTTGCTTGTTCCAGGTCGCCATACCGGTTGCTTCGTCATGATAATCCTTGAAACCAGCGTGTTCTATTAACCAGGCTGCAGACAGTTTTACGTCGTCGCCACTGACCGGCCAAGAGACAATATCGGGAAATTGCTTTTGCAATCCAGAGAATTGTTTATGCGAGATTATGGGATTACCAAAAAATGAACCATTGTTGGCTACCACATCTGGGTCGGGCAGTTTTTGGGTACGAACAGCGATAACAGCTTCTCGAATGATTGCTGGAGAATAGTTGGATATTTTTCGCTCGTCCAAATACTTTTGAACAGATTCATAAAATGGTGGGGTAGGATTTGTCCGAGACAATTTGAGAGTAATCGAGGTAATTAAAAATCTATTTTTTTCGGTAGTTTTGAACCTGCTATCACGGTAGCTGAAATTGCAATCTTTGTTTGCGATGCTGACATGTTCGTGGGTGGTTGTGTCAAATGCCTGTACCGACACGAGCACATCCTTTATTTCTCGGCCGTACGCTCCAACATTTTGCACCGGTGTACCGCCAACAGTCCCAGGTATATAAGACAGTTGTTCAATACCGCTGTAACCTTTTTTTACAGTTTTCTCGACTACAGCGTCCCAGTCTTCGCCTGCGCCCAATTCGAATAGCGCAAACGTATCATCCAGATTTTTGACTTCAAAACCAGAAATTTTATTAACGATCACCAGCCCGTCAAAACCATTATCACTCCAAATAATGTTACTGCCACCACCGATAACAATCACCGGTAAATGATGTTCGTGCGCCCATAAATATTGCTCCGCGATTTCTTCCTTGGTTTTTGCCTCTGACAAATACCTAGCCGCCCCGCCGAGTCGCATAGTCGAATAATTCCTTAGGGACACATTTTCTTTGAACTTCATATATTTACATTATACGTGTTTTTTACGACATTTTTCATCGTTCTTATACTTGCATTCAATTGCTCAGGACATTACCATATAAACAGATGCAAAGAGGTGAATATCCATATAAAAACATTGGCGAGCGACTTAAAAAGTGGCGCCAACAGGTGCACGAGAGTGTTGCTGAGGTTTCTGGTGCCGTAGAAATCGATGCCGAGCAGCTGCGGAAGATTGAAAATGGCGCAGTTTTACCGAGCGAAGATATACTTCTGCTGCTCATTAGCCACCTCGATATTAAAGAAAAAGAAGCCCGAACTATATTCGAACAGGCCGGCTACAGCAAGCAAGTTCATAACGAACAATCGCAATCAATCGACGAGCAACTAATAAAGCAGATGCTGATGATAATCCCGTTTGATAACCGTATCCTATATTCGGATCTGGTAAACATATCAGCAAACGATAACGGCGTTGTCATGAACTTTATGCAAAACACCGGCAATCCACAGTCCAACTCTGTAGCCCGGGTTGGAATGAGTGTCGAGCACGCGAATAAAATGCACTCCTTACTAGGTGATATTCTAAAAAATGCTGGCCGACCAAAACCCCAAAACTTACTAGAAGCTCCAAAAGAAACGACAGACAAGCAAAACGAACTCTAACCTGTTATAATTACTGCCGTTAAGCTAAATTCTTGCATTTGAACCAAAACTTCAAACCAAGACTTGTCTGTTTGAAGTTTTGAGAGGAGACGGCTTAGTTTGTTTGGTATTACTGAGCAGTAAACTTGTTTTGTGCTCGGTTAGCCGAACAAACTATCACTCGTCGACGAGCACCCGTAGCTCAGTGGATTAGAGCACTTGTCTTCGGAACAAGGGGTCGTAGGCGAGAACAGCCTGTGGCTGTTCGCAGGGAAACCTTCTGATGACAACTTGTTGGCAATCATGAAGTTTCGGGGTCGCGGAACGTGACCGAATCCAGATTCGAACCTTAAAAATTAGAGATACTATTTCGCACCCGTAGCTCAGTGGATTAGAGCACTTGTCTTCGGAACAAGGGGTCGTAGGTTCGAATCCTACCGGGTGCACCAAATAGCTTGTGTTTATTGTTATTCCTGTTTGAGTGAACTATAGTTATATAAACTAACCTTTAACAGGAAACTCATATGAAAAAGTTAAATCAAAAAGGCTTCGGAGCTATCGAAGGATTACTAATCTTTATAATTGTTGCTTTAATCGGTGGAGCTGGCTTCTATGTTTATCAATCAAATAAAAGTAACCCCGACAATGCTAAGAGCGATGGACAAAGAGTTGAGGATGAAGAAACAGAAAAAGCCCCTTCAACTTCCATTGAAAAAGATGAATACGCTAGCTGGAGAACATATAAAGACACTAAGTTTGGTTTTAGTTTTAAATATCCAAATAATTGGTCGACTAAAGAGGTAGATAATGACGGTTATAATAGTCCAGAGGTATATGACCAGAGTAATAAAAAGGTTATTACCTTTAATCAAGGAGGTGTCGGCTGCCAAGACGAAGCTTCTAGTAATGACAACTTCAATATTGGCGGTAAAAATGTGACTTTGGGGTATAGTTGCTTCTACCTATTTAAGATGACAACTGCTAAAGGCAGTCAAGAAGTTTTGCTTGATACTAAGCCAGATTACAAATATATGAGCGATCTAAAAGGACTACTCAAATCCCTGACAGGTGTTACTTCTGCCAGCGATAATTAATTTCGTTCTAACCTTAGCGATGATACTGCACCCAAATATCGGAAAAAGAATGGAGCTTATATGAGCTCTTTGTTAATGGTTATAGATTTGCAAAAAGGCTGGCGGCACCAGACTGCAACTGACACGGTAATGCTAAAAACTGTAGAGTTGTGCAAACAGTTTAAGGGCGACATCATTCACTGTTGCTTCAAGAATGACCCCAACAGTTTATTCCACTCGCAGCTCAATTGGCGTCGGTTTATCGAAAAAGATGACACAGACGAAATCCCCGAAATCGCTAAGTTGCAGCTACCAACATATTGGCGAACGACTTATTCCTGCCTTACTCCCGAAGTTTTGGAATTGATTCAAAAATACGACCAAATCTATATCGCTGGCGTGTTCACTGATATCAGTGTTTCAGTTACCGCTATGGGAGTTTTTGACCAAAACATACCAGTTTCAGTTGTTACAGATTGCGTTGCAACTCTACACGGTGAACAAATACACGAATCTGCTCTTCGCTCGCTGGATTTTGCTTTAGGGCCGAAATCCTTAGTTAAATCCAGTAAACTGTCGGGCAAAGTTTAATTACTTTAACCACGCATGAAATATCTACTAATTAGACATGCCAAAACGGATGCAAACAGATTAACTCGGGCTGTGTTTGGCAAATTGGGTGCGCCAATTAATGACGAAGGTAAGCAGCAGGCCGAAAAGCTTCACGACGAATTAATAAAACGAAATATTGATTCAGCCACCGAGCCAGTCGTTGTGTCAGAGTTGCTTAGAACACAACAAACGGCTGAGTTGGCAGGGTTCAAGAACATTACAGTAAATCCACTGCTAAATGAAGTGAATACTGCGGATCCAAAACAAACCTTAGAATTAGTGGCACAAGGGAAGTTACCAGAAGAGGCTATAGTTGCCGCCCATGCAATATTAGCTAACCCACCGAAACAGAAGATTTGGGTAACCCATGGACTAGTGATTGCAGCGATACGGCAAGTTCTAAATGTATCAGGTACAGAAGACTTGGTTCCAAAACACTGCGAAATAGTAGAAATAGATTTTTGACACAGAATATAGATTAGCGACAGCTCTTTTGTTTTTAACCCTGTTCTCCTACAATTGGAGGTTATGAAGGTTGGAAATTTCGAGACAGTGAATCAAATATTAGCTCGCTATATTCCTGATAGCGTTGAAAGCGCCTACACGTTAACTAGGATGACAAAAGTTATGGATTTGCTCGGCAATCCACAAGATACTTATAAATCGGTACATATTGCGGGAACGGCTGGGAAGACTTCTACGAGCTACTATATTGCGAAAATGTTGCAACTTTCTGGTAAAAAAGTTGGTCTGACAATTTCGCCCCATATGGATGAGGTTAACGAACGTTTACAGATAAACAATATTCCACTATCAGAAGCTAAATATTGCGATTATTTCGCAGAATTCATGGAAATTGAGGGGTTATTGGAACTAAAACCCACGTATTTCGAATTATTAGTTGCGTTTGCTTATTGGGTTTTTTCGAAAGAACACGTCGATTACGCAGTTGTCGAAGTGGGCCTGGGAGGATTAGTGGATGGGACTAATGTTATAACAAGAGAAGACAAGGTATGTGTAATCACCGATATCGGGCTAGACCATACCAGGATATTAGGTAATACGTTGCCAGATATTGCTATTCAAAAAGCCGGCATTATTCACCCGCACAACCAAGTATTTATGGCGTCCCAGGAAACGTTGGTTGAAAAGGTTATTAGCAGTTATGCACAATCGGTGAAAGCTAGACTACATATAGCTAATGTTATCGACGACATTCCTGAATATCTGCCGCTTTATCAGCAACGAAATTGGTCTTTGGCAAAAAGCGTCTTCAACTATGTTTCTAGTCGTGATAATTTATCAAAACTTGATAGTCAGAGTATCGATAAAAGTGCTCATATTGTAATCCCCGGGCGTATGGAAATTAGGATATTGAATAATAAAACTGTGATTTTGGACGGCGCCCACAACGGAGCTAAGTTTGAGGCATTATCAAAATCACTAGTTAATATTCTTGGACCAAAAAAAGTCGTTTTTTTGCTTGGCATGGTGCAGTCAAAAGAAATGCATCTAAACCAAGTTGTGAAATTTCTAAGTCCGTTTGCCTCAGAAATCATTTGTACATCTGTCCAACCATTGCAAGAAATGCCGCACACATCATTAAGCCCTGAAATAATCGAGGATGCGTTTAAAAGCAGTGGGATGCAAGGGGTAAAAACAGTCAGAAATCTAGAAACTGCCTTAGGGCAAGCCATGCAATCAGAAGCTGATACACTGGTGATTACCGGCTCGCTTTATTTGCTGAGCGAAGTCAGGAAATTATTAAAGAAAGAAGTATCATGATTCGTTTCATAGCAGCACTCGATAATAAAAAAGGTTTGGCAGACGATCACGGCATACCATGGCAGGGTAAAATACCTGGTGATGTAGCACAATTTCGTGACAAAACAGTCAACGGGATAGTGATGATGGGCGCGGGGTGGTACAAAGAACAAATAAAACCATTGCCAAAGCGCCGTAATCTAGTAGCAACTAGTAGCCCAGAAGAACTACGACCTGGCTTCGAGAAGGTAACGGATGCATACGATTTTTTAAAGAGCACTAAAGATAATATTTGGGTTGGTGGCGGGGCAGGGCTGTTCGCGAGCACCCTGGATTTGGCTGACGAATTATATCTAACTCGGATTGACCACGACTTTAACTGCACCAAGTTTTTCCCCGAATTCGAAGACAAATTTACCTTAAAATCCGAGAGCAAACCAATAACCGAAAACAACGTCACGTACTGTTACCAAACTTGGGTAAAAAAATAATATATGGCTGAAGGAGAATTTATCTACGATCCCGCGTTTGAGGCTGGTAGCTGGTTCCCGGATTCTGTTGAATCAGCCATATTTGTCAGTAGTATAGAGGGCTATGTTGCTGGACAAACTGAAATACCGGAACTAGATCCAGCCAATGTTACTTTATCTGACCGGGCTACCGAAATAGCACAAAGTGGCATAAAGAACGCCTATCTCGCTCTTTATTTCGGCCCAACTACAATTATGCTAGCAAGCTACAGACACCTTCGCAATAAACTGAGTTCTTAATTTACAGATGCAGCCATCTCTGTTAAAATAGGCATTTGTTAGTATTTAGCTGTTTTCCAAATCTACGAGAGGATTCGCAGATTTGAGAGGAGAGAGCTTGATATGGTTTCTAGTGTTATCGAGCAAATTTATTTTGTCGATAGCACGGGAACCATATCATTACATCTCGACGACGGGCCAGTAGCTCAGCTGGTTAGAGCACCTGCCTCTTAAGCAGGGTGTCGAGGGTTCAAGTCCCTCCTGGCCCTCCACGACAAGACCGTCCATCAGGGCGGTTTTTTCGTGGAGTTCGGGACTCGAGTCCTCGACACATTTTTTTGTGTTGAGGGTGAGACATGCCGGTGGCATGTCGCAAGGAAACCTTCCGATGCAAGCTGGCCTTGCAATCGTGAAGTTTCGGGGTCGCGGAACGCGACCGAGTCCCTCCTGGCCCTCCAATGAAAATGCCTCAGCAAAGCTGGGGCTTTTTCATTGGTAGTGCGGGGCTTCGAATCCTAGACACTCCAGGGTGTTGAGGGGGAGAACAGCCAGTGGCTGTTCGGACGAGAATAAACTCTTGAAAACTTGTTTTCTAAGATGTTGTTCTGGGCCTGCAGAATGTAGGCAAGTCCCTCCTGGCCCTCCAAATAAAAATACGCAACCTTATATAAAGAAGAAAAATGCCTCTGTTTTTGTTATTGTTGGAGTATGAAATTAAATAAAGAAGTTTTTAATTCAAGACAAATAATTTTTAAAGAAATGTTTGTCGGAACTTTGATCTATGCGGTAGTACTCGGGTTCTTTAATGACTATACCGACATTTTTTATGCAAATAGTTTTTCTACAATATTTCTTTGTGCTTTAGTAATGCAAATCCTGACGTATATAACTTTCAAATTCAAAAATATGGTTATTGATTGGCTGAAGGGGCGGAAGGGTTTCATCAACAAGCTCGGAATGTTTTTTAGCGTTTGGGCCATTATGTTTTTATCGAAATTTGTATTTTTATGGGTGATAGATTTTGTGTTCGGTAGCTATGTCAATATTAATAACTTCGTTGGATTAATCACCATAATCGTTGTGGTGACTTTGCTGAATAAATTGACCGACTGGACGTTCGAAAAACTGGGTAAACCTTAATTGTAGTTGCGCTAAAATCTGGTTTTACCCGTTGGCACATTAAATATAAAAATATTGAGACTAATTTATATAATTTTCACGCCGTAAAAAACTATAGTCCAAGAAAAATAATCATAACCGATGCAGTCAACAGGCTGAGGATAGTTGAAAATACAATAACTCCAGAAACGAACCTAGTGTTAAAACCATAAACTTTGGCAATCATTAATACTGTTACGGCGGTAGGAGTGCCAGCATACAAAATTGATGCCGAATAAGCAGGATTATTCATCCCAGCCAGTAATAAAATACCCCAAGCCAATAAAGGCATCACGATAACTTTCCAGGCAACTGCCGAACTCACCATAAATAAATGTTGTTTGATTTTGTGACCATACAAGTAGTTGCCAAGAATAAACAGCGCAACAGGTGACGCAGACGCCGCAATCATGGATAAAGGTTTTGTTGTTAAAGTATTCGCAATCTCTGGAAGCGGTATAAACGCAAGTACCAAACCGACAAAAATTGCAATAATCAGTGGGTTTTTTGCTAGTTGTGACGCTACGCTTCCAAAATTCTTGTGGCCAACGAATAAAAATTCATTAACAACCAGAGCGATAAATATGCTACCGACCAAATACAAAACCCCAATTATCACAATTAAAGCGTAATTTGTTGAACCTGCTGTTAAGCCGAGCGCACTCGTTGTGAGCGGTATACCGAGATACAGGCTGTTGCCAACTGTAGCTGCTAAAAAAAACACAGCTCGATCTTTATTCGATAAGCCAAAAGCGTAAACGATGACCAGGCATAGCAGTGCGTTAACCAATAAAACAACACAATTCCAAAATAATATATTCAGAATAGTGCTGTTGTTCAGCTCGAGTATTACTAGACTGTTAATTATTAATGCAGGAAGCGCAACGTAATAAACGTAGCTAATCAGTGCGTTAACGCCTTGCGTTTTGATGATATTAAATCTGCGAATCACGTAACCAATCGCAATAATTACAAAAATTGGTATTACCGAGCTGATAAGCGTATGCATTTAATTTTACTGTAGCATATCCTAAAGACAGAGCAACTCTAGCACAAAGCTATAAATCTGCTAACATGTATGGTCATTAGCACCAAAACAACTCTACTCAACAGACGGTTAATGCAGTCAACGCAAAGTCGTTTTTACCGATGTTATAACATAGGCGGACAAGAAGTTTTATCAATGCAATCTGATATAATTTAGCGATGAGTAAACACAAAGTAGCCTTATTCGATGTTGATGGCGTATTAGTTTTGCCGCCGAAGTTATTTGGGGATATCTACTGCGAAAAGTATGGCATAGACCCAGAAGTTCTTAATCCTTTCTACAGATCGAAAGAGTTTAGAAATTGTTCAATAGGCAAAATGGACCTAAAAGAAGCGATAAAGATACATAACGACAAATGGCAGTGGGATGGCGACCCAGCTGAGCTTATCGATGAGTGGTTACAGTCCGAGAACTACCCTAATCACGAGCTTCTTAAGATAGTCGAAAAACTACGCATCAGCGGAACTAAAGTATATATTGTGACCCAGCAAGAAAAATATCGTGCAGCTTTTTTACGAGACATAGTTTTTAAAGATAGATTTGATGGTTTTTTGGCATCATGCAATCTGGGTGTTCATAAAGAGACACCAGAGTTCTGGGAAAAAGTGATAAAACAGCTGCGGGTGGACGTGGACAATTTAGCCCCAGAAGATGTAATCTACTTCGACGATAAACAAATGCTAGTCGATGCTGCAAGCAAAAAAGGCATAAATGCTTTTTTGTATACAAAACTCGACGATGTAATCCAGGAAATAGGATAGTTATGAAGATTTTGTATGTGAGGCATGGTAAAAGTACGGCTAATGCAAGCGGGACTGTCGGAATGCCCGATACTCATCTCGCTGAAGAAGGGGTAGAGCAAGCACGAATAACTGGCCAAGACTTGAAAGGCCATAATGTTACAAACATCGTGTGCTCGCCTTTTATAAGAGCACAACAAACAGCTGAGATTATTGCGGGTGAGTTAGGCATTCCTATAAAGGATATTGAAGTAATCGAAGAGCTTCACGAACGACGTATGGGTGAGCTAGAAGGTAAGCCAAAACTACATAAAACCGAGTTTTTCTATAAGAATGATACAGAATATGGGTTTGAACCACACCAAGAATTAATAAAGCGTATGAATATAGCCGTTAACAAAGTAAAACAGCTAGCAGGTAACGCTAGTGGTACGACAGTTGTTGTCGGGCATGCTACTTCTGGCTTTTATTTTCTGCAAGTAGCAAAAGGCAAAACAAAATTCGAGGACTTCGATCCAATTAATCAAATTAGTAATGCGGAATTTATTGAAGTCGATCTTGGCTAGGACCAACGCTCATTAGTCTTATACTTTTTAATGCTAATATAAAAATGAAGCTTTTTAGTAAAACAGTCAGTAAATAATCTCAATGAATATAAAAACAAATCCCAAAATTAGGACAACCAATCAAAAAGGCTTCGCATTTGTTGAGGCGTTTATTATATTGGCTCTAATTATATCAGTTGGGTTGTTGGGCAACTTTACATTAAAAAGAATCAGGAATAACGATTCGCAGGCAGAGAGTAAATCCAGCGCAGTTGACCCCAAATACCCCGGTAAAAGTCACCAATCTACTACCGGAAACGTTACTTATCAGGTCAACATACCATTTTACCAACATGATTCTAATGGCAATAAAAACGCATTTATCAATATAACTTCGAGGCTTAAGAGTGTTGCAGATATGGGGGTAAATGTTATTCAGCTGACGCCGGTGCATACTTCAGCGTACCTAGTGTTAGATCATTACGATGTGTCGTGGAAGTATACTGGTAACACGCGAGAAAATCAGGGCACAAAAGAGTCTAGAATTGCATATTTTAAAAACTATGTAAATTATGCTCATAGACTAAAAATGAAAGTAATTATGGACTGCGTATATCATGGCACAGCGATAAATAGTCCGTTGGTTCAGCAACACCCTGACTGGTACAAACGTGACGACAAAGGAGATTTGGTAATCAACAGATTTGGCTTGCCTCAGTTCGATACTTCGAAAGAGGAAGTCAGAGCATATATAAAAGATGTTACCAAATATTGGATAGAGAAAGTTGGAATAGACGGATGTAGGGCTGATATGGCGCATTCGGTTCCGTTATCGTTTTGGGCAGACCTAAATAACGAAATGAAAAAAATAAAATCATCGTGGACCATGGTTGGCGAAGCCTTTGGTACCCAAGCAGAGTATGCACAACCCTATAAGGAAGGGAACCTTAAGGGCGTTTATGGATTCGACGGGGTTTATGATTTTTATCACCAGAGTGTAATGTATGGCATTGTCGACCAGAAGCGAAAAGCATCCGAAATCGAAGCGGCCTGGAATGCAAGACCCAAGTACCACAGAGAGAATTTTTATAACATGATTGATGATCACAATATCACAATACGTTCAGCTACCCTTAGCGGGGGTAATAGTGGCATGGTGGCCGCTATGGCAGTCAACTTTACACTAGACGGAATGCCATTCATTTTTAACGGACAGGAAATCGGCGATACTACGGCAGGCGGTCCACAAATTGACGAAACACGCTATTATTCATGGGAAAATCCTCCACATCCAGAAAACCGGCAGAAGTTTAAACAGCTAATTTGCTTGAGACGTAACAACAAATCACTCAGCAAAGCGACAACAGTTTGGAATAAAACCAGTGATCCTGATGGGGTCGTATCCTACACTAGAACTAATGGCAAAGAGAAGACATTGGTAGTAGTGAACCTGTCCAATAAAAAATGGTCCGGCACCGTCAATGGAAAGTTCCCATCTTCAGTGTTCGATATGATAACCAGAAGAAACTACAAGACATCTGGTAAGTCTGTCAGACTATCATTGAAACCGTATTCCTATTTCATTGCAAACGCTTCGGGTGCCAAATCCAGTAAAGCCACTGCATTATTATGTTCTAAATAAAGTTTTCCCGGAGTGGGTTGCAGCTACAGTAGTAATGACCTGGATTGCCAAGAACAAATCCTAGCCTTTAAAATTATGATTAATTTCGACCAATCAGAAGATGATCCAGATAACTAATTGACCATCTTAGTTGAAAAAATGTAGTGCGATCATCCCAGCGATAAAGATCCCCCACAAAATCCAAACAAAGGTGTCGGCACCTTGAGCTTCGATTGACTTCCAGCGTTTGGATGAAGTTTCGGAGGCGAATAAGTCGTTAGCGTTCAGTCTTAGCCACGCCCAGTTCATTGTAATAACCGCGCTGTAACAGATTACACAAAAGACGCAAATGTAACCGATCCGGTAAGTGCTTTGCCATAGGTACCAGGCCCCAAAACCTAAAAAGAACACAGAAAAGAAATGTAAAATATAACGAAGTTTTTTATTTATCAAGCTCCCGCTTGCTCCCGCAAAGGCAACACCTGCAGTGAGTGCAAAAAACACAATACACATTAGTGAATTAGAAAACCCAAAAACTGAAGATTGCCATGCGTCAAAGACATTACTACAGCTAAAAATCGCATTAAGATCACATGTCAGTGGAACGGTCGGATGTTTGGCGTAGTTTATTTTTTCAATCGTTTGAATAAATGATGCTGCTAAACCTGCGATCGAGCCCACGGTGAGCACCCACCAGAGGGTTTTCTTCTTTAATGCATGTATGTTCTGACTCATATGGATAACTATACTCTATTATTTAGGGCTTTTGTACTTTCTTCTGCAATTCTGGGTTTATCTTGTGTCAGTGAAAACTTTTAAGATTTATGAGGGTTATCCCTGGTTTTATGACCTAGTTTGCCAAACAAAAATCCTAAACAATATTGGCCAAACCAAAATGTTGATAAAATTAACAGATGAGTATAGAGTATCATTCATGGACGGTGCGTCAGCATTAGTAAAGTCGTTAGAAAAACAAGGGGTCGAATACATCTTTGGCTACTCTGGTGGTGCGGCTATTCCTATCTTCGATGCTCTTATAACCACGAAAACTAAGATTAAATTTGTTCTGGTTCGTCATGAACAGGGTGCGGCTCACATGGCTGATGGCTATGCACGCGCAACTGGCAAGCCCGGGGTTGTGTTGGTTACTAGTGGCCCGGGCGCTGGCAATACCATAACTGGTCTCATGACTGCACAGATGGACAGCGTGCCAATAATTGTAATTTCCGGGCAACAAATTAGACCAATGCTGGGAAAAGATGCTTTTCAGGAAGCGGATGTTTTCGACATATCGATGCCAGTTGTCAAACACAATTACCTAGTTCAGGATGTCAACGAGCTGCCGACAATAATAACTGAAGCATTCGCTATCGCAACAACAGGCCGGCCTGGAACAGTGTTAATTGACGTTCCTAAGGACGTTAGCTCGGGAGAGTTTAACGGAGAGTTAAATGATATTTCCATAGATTTGCCCGGTTTCCAGCCAAAACCCATCCCTAGTGATTCGGAGTTGAAAAAGGCTGCAAAATTATTGTGTAGCGCACAGAGACCAGTGATACTAGCTGGACACGGAGCAATGATAAGTGGTGCCGAGAAAGAAGTTGCCCAACTAGCTGAAAAAATTGATGCATACGTAACAACGACGCTTCTAGGCAAAGGCGTTTTTCCAGAAGACGATGACCGCAGCCTAGGGATGATTGGTATGCATGGCACGGCCTATGCTAATAAGGCAGTTGTGGCCAGCGATCTTGTATTATCAATCGGCTCTCGTTTTGATGATCGTATTATTGGCCAGGCTGCTGCTTTTGAAAAGGATACCAAGATAATTCATATTGATATAGATCCATCAGAAATTAATAAAATGATTCAAACAGATGTTGCCTTGGTTGGTGATGCCCGCGAAACTCTGCAAAGTCTTCTGAATCTAGTCGATAAAACAAGTCACCCCAAATGGATAAAACAAATTAACGAATGGAAAAAACAATTTCCACTAGATCATGCTGGTATTAGCTCTGGCTTAACCATGCAAGAAGTTTTGTACGAAATTCACAACCAGACCAAAGGCAAGGCTATCGTTGCAACGGATGTGGGACAACACCAAATGTGGGCGGCTCAGTTTATGAAGTCTAACGAATCGTTAAATTGGCTCAGTAGTGGCGGGGCTGGGACGATGGGTTATGGCCTGCCGGCAGCAATCGGTGCGCAGTTTGCCCGACCAAAAGACTTGGTTGTGGCAATTGTTGGTGACGGTGGTTTTCAGATGACGATGTACGAACTAGCGACAGCGGCACTGCACAAATTGCCAATAAAGGTATTTATAATGAACAACCATTATCTTGGTATGGTGCGCCAGTGGCAGGAGCTATTTTATGACAATCGCGAAAGCGGTGTGGATTTGCAGGGCAACCCAGATTTTGTAAAACTGGCTGAAAGTTTTAAAGGTATCAAAGGCATCAATATAGAATCTAGGGACCAGGTAGGTTCTGGAATTTCCGAGGCTCTTGCTTATAACGACGGGCCAGCAGTCGTTAATGTCGAGGTAGTAAAAGCTGATAATGTTTACCCAATGATACCTGCAGGGCTACGACTAGAAGACATGCTAACAGGCCCGGTTAACGAAAAATTAGAGAAACCAACAGGAAGCACATAAAATGACCGGCAAAGACGAACACACCATCAGTCTAATCGTGAATAATAAGCCAGGCGCTCTAATCCGGGTGGCACAGGTGTTTACGCGACGTTCTTTCAATATCAACTCGATTAATGTTTCTCCAACACTCGATGGTAAGTACAGCCGGATGACCATAACCTCTTACGGTGCCCGTGAAACAGTTAGACAAATAGTCCTACAACTAGAAAAGTTAGTCGATGTGATACAAGCAATTGAACACACACAAGAGGAAACTACAAATAGGGAACTCGCCCTTGTAAAAATCGAATGCGAAAATAGCCAAGTACTACAAAAAGAGCGAATACCAAATGTTGAGTTGTTGATTGTTGAGGAGTTGGAGAACCACGTTATACTACAGCTGACTGGCGAGACCGACTCTATAGATGCTGCAGTCCAGTATCTGAAGGTTAACCATAAAATAGTTGAACTTCTTCGTAGCGGAACTGTCGCGATTACCCACGCTAATATTTCCTATACATAGATAAACTAAACACCAAAGGAGCTAGATTATTATGGCGAATGACTTTACGAGCAAAGTTTTCGAAAAAGAAAAGGTAAGTTTTGGTGGGGTAGATGAATATATTGTTCGTGGCGGACGAGATTTGTTCCCCAAGCTCCCAGAAGCATTCGCTGGAATAAAACAAATTGGCGTCATTGGGTGGGGGAGTCAAGGCCCAGCCCAGGCTCAAAACATACGCGATTCACTAGAAGGTACAGATATAAAAGTAGTAGTTGGACTTCGAAAAGGTTCGAAATCAGCGGAAGATGCTCGCAGGTCAGGTTTTAGCGAAGACAAGGGCACTTTGGGTGAAATGTTTGAAGTAGTAGCAAACTCTGATTTTATAATCTTGCTTATTAGCGATGCCGCGCAAACAATGCACTACAAAGATGTTTTCAAGAAAATGAAAAGTGGAGCAACTCTTGGTTTTTCACATGGTTTTTTGGTCGGGTATATGGCAACGGTTGGCGATAAGTTCCCAAAAAATATAAATGTGGTAGGTGTCTGCCCCAAAGGAATGGGACCTTCTGTTCGTCGCTTGTATGAACAAGGAAAATCTACTAACGGCGCCGGCATTAACTGTAGTTTTACGGTCGAACAAGACGTTGATGGGCGGGCGACTGACATCGCTCTTGGATGGTCTGTAGCACTTGGTGCTCCATTCACTTTTTTGACCACACTAACTAATGAATACAAGTCAGACATTTTCGGCGAGCGTTGCATATTGCTCGGTGGCATTCATGGTTTGGTTGAAGCAACCTATGCGTATTATCTCAGATCTGGGGTTGCGGCAGAGGATGCGTTTGGTCGCACCGCCGAAAGCGTAACTGGCAAAATCTCGCAGTCAATATCACATAATGGTATTTTGGGAATGTACGACGGCTTGAGCACAGAAGATAAAAAGATATTCGACAAATTTTATAGTGCCAGTTATCAGCCACTATATGAAGTAACTACAGAAGTATACGAAGAAGTTGCAAGTGGAAACGAAATAAGGTCAGTTGTTCTGGCCAACGACCGCATCCAACGTTTTGGCTGGAGCAAAGTAGATGGGTCTAGCATGTGGCGAGTCGGCGAAAAAGTTAGAAAAGATAGAGTTAATGACAAAAATAGCGCTGGGCTTGACGCCGGTATGGCAGGTATTTATGCTGCCGGAATGATGGCCCAAGTGAACGTACTAAAAGAACATGGCCACGAGTTTTCAGAGATTGTTAACGAATCTGTGATTGAAGCCGTTGATTCGCTCAACCCATATATGGATTACAAAGGCGTAGACTTTATGGTTGATAATTGTTCTACAACTGCACGTCTCGGTAGCAGGAAATGGGCACCACACTTCCACTATGCACTCGAACAAGGTGCTTTCCCGGTGCTAGAAACCGTAAATACAAATGAAGAAATAAAAGCTTTCAAAACCCATAAAGTCCACCAGGCACTAGAGACAGCACTAAAATACCGTCCATCCGTGGATATTGCCGTAAAAGGCTGACTGGGACAATATAGTCATTGATTTAGTATTTGTACCGGGCGTATACTATAGGTAATAACTAAATAGAGGAGGGCGCTTATGTTAAATGCATTAGCTCAAGCTACTTATACGTACACAACTACTAACGTAACAGGTGACGAAAAGGGCGCACTAGCTGCAGTGTTAGCATTCATGGCTAGTATGTTCATAATAATTATCCCACTTGTGATATTTGCTATTGTTTGCATGTGGAAGGTTTTCGAAAAAGCAGGGGTTGAGGGTTGGAAATCAATCGTACCGGTTTACAACGGATGGGTAATGGCAGAAATTGCCGGCAAACCAGGCTGGTGGGGAATTGTTGGACTTGGTGGCATTATCCCTTTTCTAGGCATATTCGCTTCTATAGCTGCCATGATTCTATATGTACTAATCGCCATAGAACTAGCTAAATCATTCGGCAAAGAACCAGTTTTTGCCCTAGTACTAATTTTCTTGAACATAATAGGATTCGCAATCTTAGCTTTCGGTAGCGCAAAGTACGTTGGCCCAGGCGGAAAAGCGGCCGCAAAACCAGCAGCACCAGCAAAAGCCTAAAACAAAATAACAAAAACTTAACAGAGGAGATCAAACTAATCTCCTCTGTTTTTATGTTACAATTACATCTTATGAAGAAGTCACTTAATGGTTCCGAACTAGCTGGCTATATAAAAGAAAGACAAGCAAAACAAGTACGTGGTTTAGTGCAGGCCCACAGCATCCAGCCAAAACTGGCAATTATTCGCACCAATCCCGACCCAATTGTCGATAGCTACATGCGCCTAAAACAAGGCTATGGAAAAGATGTGGGCGTTAACGTAGATGTACATACTATTGATCAGTCTGAAGCAGTGGCTACAATAAAACAATTAAACAAAGACACTTCGGTGAATGGGATTATTGTTCAGATACCGCTTCCTGACCCAGTTCAGACAAAAGAAATTCTAAATACTGTTGCAAAAGAAAAAGATGTTGATGGCCTGCGTGATAATTCTGACTTTGAACCAGCAACGCCGATGGCAATAAATTGGCTATTAGCTGGGTATAATATTGAGCTAAAAGGCAAAAATATTCTGATTGTTGGCAGCGGCAAACTAGTTGGCGGGCCACTAGCAAAAGAATGGAAACAGCAGGGCCTATCGGTCCAGGTAGCTAACCTCAAAACAAAAGATCTAAAGCCGTTGACCCAAAAAGCTGATGTTATTATCTGCGCCACCGGTTCACCAGGTCTGATAAAAAAAGAAATGGTAAGGCCGGACGCAGTTATTGTTGATGCTGGTGTGGCTACTGACAAGAATGGATTACTGGGTGACGTAGACCCCGGCGTGCGAGATTTGCCCAACATCGTAATAACACCTGAAAAAGGTGGAGTAGGGCCACTTACTGTATGTGCGCTTTTCGAAAATGTAATCCGTAGCGCTCAAAACGTCGTTAAATAGACTGGATACCGTCGACAAATATTGGATATATATCATCCGGCATTTCATGTGTCGACAGTGCTCTAAAATCATAACTATCTGGTAAATCAAAAACATATTTTCCGAGTTCGGGATATATTTCTTGTGCTAATCTCATAGCCTGACGTGATTCTTTTACTTCGCCCACGCAGTCCAACGGTTTGTCGCCCATCGTCCCGAGCAGTTGCCTATAAGTTTTTTCTAGGCCGGGGTCTAATAACAAGTTTTTGCCGCCCCATAATGTCTCCAGTTTTTCACGTTCCACGAAAGGCGTTAGCATCAAAAAAACAAAGGCACATTTAGAACATTCCCCGCACCAAAATATAGATTTTTCTCCACGTCGAAAACCCTGGTTGCAAGAACTAAAAACATTTTTGTATTTTTCAAATGCAATTTTGCTAAATAACTCAGTAACCCTTAGTTCACTCAGAGGTCGAAGCAACGAGTAATAACGTAGCGTACCAGAATAGTTATGTGCGAGTAGCCTTTGATAGTCGCGCTCAAACTCTTGAGATTTCGAGTATTGATGGTTGATTGAAACGCCTTTGTATTCTAATGTTTCTTCATTTGCTGATTGTTCGTTAGATACAACCACATCGCATTTCCCTGACAGTACCGCCAACACAACACCGACTGCACCTGCAATTGCCGAAAAGGGTACATGACCATTCAATGCTTCTGGGTCGGTTATTTCGTAAACACGTTTATCGACCTCACGGCGTACATAATAATGATCAAGGCCGATTTTATCTACCATAGGCTTAATAATTTCTGGAAAACTACCCATATTCCAGGTCACAACATCTTCGCGATTTCTTAAAAGCTCAACAGTTGTTAATGAATCTTTGCCACCGCCCAAAGCGACCAACAATCCTGAACCTTCACTTGTCAGTGGTTTGGCTTTTTTTGAGTTAGCAGGAAAAACTATTGGCGTTGTCGGATCTAGATTATTAACATACCAAAATTCACCAAGGCCTTTTTGGTAGGTTTTGCTATAAAATCTAGCCTGGTATTCATCGAGCTCTCCAGATTTTACGACGATTTTTGGCGGTATGTAGGTTTTGTAGTAAGAAACACCGGCTATAAAAAATAAATCCTGAACGGCTCTGTCTAGCACGGCGTTATCAAAATCAGAAAATTCAAAATCAAAGTAATATTTTTCGCTAAATTTTATCTGGTCATCAATGAAATAATTTAGGCTCAAAGTCTTTGTATTGTTATCAAAAGAGTACGAGTCAAATATAAATGCTTGATATTTGTTCGTCATAACGAATTTACTTCAGCCTTAAATTGCAATCCTCTGTCTTCGAAGTTTTTGAACATATCAAAGCTAGGAAACGCAGGAGAAAATATAACTGCATCGTTTTTTCTTGCCAAGGCAAAAGATTCAGAAACAATCGCCTTCATGGTTTTTGCGCCGGATGATACAAAGTTTTTATATCCACTCTGCTGAAAAACTTTTGCAACGCGTTTTGACGAATCGCCGATTAACATGACTTTTTTGACTCGGTCACTTGTTTTTATGGCATCAACTAGCTCTTGCATATCAAGGCCTCTATCATACCCTCCGATTATTAGTATCTGCGGATGTTCTATTGAGTTCATAGCCGCCAGGGTTGCGCTTGGGTTCACGGCAAATGAATCGTTGATAAACCATACGCCTTTGACTTGTTTAACGATTTCTATCCGGTGGGGGAGGCCAACGAATGAGCGGACAACGTTTTTGATAATATCCGCAGGCTTGTTGCTGGTTGATGCAACGATATGCCAAGTTGCTGCTACTGCAGCGCATACATTTTCTAGATTGTGCCTGCCTAGTAGAGCTACGTCGTCAACATCACAAACTTTTTTGCCTTCAAAATATATGTGATCGCCTTTCACATAAGCCCCGCCCAGATTCATTGGTTCTTCGCCGATATCTGGCACCTCGTAGGTTAGTCTGTGGGCAGGTGAAACTCCCGCAACTTCTTCAGAGTACAGATTAATTGCATTGAAAACAGCTAAATCAGTCGATGTTTGGTGGACAAAAAGTTGTTGTTTGGCCCTTATGTATTCCAACATATCTTTATGCCAATCTAAATGCTCAGGTACAATCAATAAACAAACAGCAACTTTGGGCGGGTACTTTAGGTCTATTAACTGAAAATTGGCAAGTTCCAGAACCACCCAATCTTCTCGTTTAATTTTATTTTTCAGTAGCTCTAATGGGGGAGTGCCAATATTTCCGCCCAAGTGGACTTTGTGGCCCGCTGCCTCCAGGATTTTGGTAATTAGTGTGGATGTAGTTCCTTTGCCTTTGGTGCCAGTTACACCAATAATATTTTTAGTAGGGCAGACTTTGAAAAATTCGTTGGTACTGGAAGTGACCTTTTCCATTACTTCTGGGTGCTCTGTGTTGCTGGCGAGAATATCCCTAGGATGAATGATCGGCGACCGCATGATGATGTCATAAACGTGTAAATCATCTAGATAGTCAGTCTCAAAGTTTATTTTAGCCCCTTCGGGCACATCAATAATACTGCTGTCACAGATTGTTATTTCGTTATCGCCGTGATCCCAATACTCGTAGGCGGATTTTCCTTGTTTCCCATAACCTAAAATTGCAATTTTCATCTAGGTTTATTATATCAGTTGTCGGTTATTTTAGCTGTTCTTTGACAAGCTCGGCTACTTGGCGTGGAGTCATGTCGGCTTTTAATATTACAGCTGATACGCCCAATTTTTTGACCTCTTCAGGAAT
This sequence comes from uncultured Candidatus Saccharibacteria bacterium, assembly GCA_964494845.1. Taxonomy (GTDB): domain Bacteria; phylum Patescibacteriota; class Saccharimonadia; order Saccharimonadales; family JAGQNJ01; genus CAYRSA01. The sequence goes on from CAZBSC010000006.1 coordinate 27,548, forward strand.
TTCTTGCTCACCCATATTGGTTAAAATAACTACCTTAATATTCTTACCCCAGCTGGTGGCACGTAGTTTCTTCAGCATTTCATCGCCGTTCATCTCGGGCATCATCAAATCCAGTAGGATTATATCCGGCTTCATAGTCTGAGCGAGTTCTAGACCCAATTTCCCGTTTTCTGCGGTCTCTACTGTGTAGTCTTCGCTCTCGAACTTGAAGCGGTACATTTGAGATATAGCTTGATCATCTTCGATAATAGCTATTTTTGCTGGCATACAATCATTGTATGAGAAGTCCGCATATAACTCAATGATTTTTGACAATGCCCGTCGTACAATTATTTATTTATTGCAAAATTTTAGAAATTTTTTCTACCACCTGAGCTGGGGTGTACTGGGCCTTTATAATAAATCCAGATATATTGTACCCAGATATTTTCTTTGCGACTTCTTCTTCGCTGACGTTGGTTAAAATAACCACCTTAATATTCTTGCCCCATTCGGTAGATCGGAGCTTTTTGAGCATTTCTTCTCCACCCATTTCAGGCATCATTAAATCTAGTAACACTGCGTCAGGCTTAGTTTTTTCTATAACAACCAGGCCCTCTAGGCCGTTCTCTGCAGTTGATACCGCATAACCAGCATGAACGAACTTGATTTCGTACATTTGAGCTATTGGTTTGTCATCTTCTACGATTACTATTTTTTTAGACATAACTATTTCTTTCTATTAAAAACAGGAACGACTTGCCCGCTACTGAGCATCGTCGTTCCTGAATTGTTTACTAAAGTACTATTTACCGTTATAGGCCTAGCTAGTTAATTTGTCAACCTATTATCTCGCGCACCAGTGTTACGATCTGTGATGGGGTGTAGTGCGCCTTTACTATGTAGCGATCAACATGCAGTAGACGCAGATTATGCGGGGCTTCATCGCGGCTGATGTTGGTTAGGATAACTACTCGCATTTTTGCTCCCCAGTCTGTTGAACGGAGCTTTTCTAGCATCTCATCACCGCTCATCACCGGCATCTTGATGTCTAACAGTATCAGATCTGGTTTATGTTTTTTGACTAACGCTAGTCCTTCCTCGCCATTAAAGGCAGTAACAACCTCAAACCCTTCTAGGGCTAATTTCATTCGGTACATTTCATTGATGGATGGCTCGTCTTCAATGATGGCTATTTTGTGTAATTTGCTCATAGATTATATATAGACTAGCGTCAAAACCAACAAAATCATAATTTTAAGGTTATTTAATTATTTAGATCCTGAAACTATGCTGAAGCCTGTAGCTTTCAGCATCAAAAAATTGCTTAGAGAAATCTGCGACCACAACTGGATCAAAAAATCTGCAAGAAAACACATCCAAGTAGGCATTATTGGTTTGGTTGGCAAAATGCCCTGATACTAATGAGGTTTCTATCAATTGGGTCATAGAGTAGCCGGCAATTCTCTCGTCTTCGCCAAAGTTTACTACTGTGCAGTCTCCAAAACGCTTTACTTTTATCAGGTTACATAATTCTTCGACGTATTGCTTTATTTTTGTTGCGTCTCTGATAATTTCTGGATTGCATTCATTCAAATCAATATTCGCGGATATTCCCCAAGCTTTTAGTTCAGCAAATTGTTCCTTCAAATTACCCATTGGCCGACAGCCCAATTTTATCTGCAATATAAGGCGGAATCACCTGCGAAGCCTCATACATTTCCCTAGAGAGGAAGTTGTTCGAACCACTGACATTGGAAAACCCAGAATCAATCTCATCTGATTTCAAAGTCACTGGTTTTGCTCTAGCTATCAGAAAGCCAAATGAAGTTAACTGGTAAGTTGGTATAACGGCGGTGTGCAATATTACTTCTGGGAAAACTTTTTTCAGTCTAGGGGTCATTTCTTTGGCCTCTTCTGGCTGGATGACCAGCGAGCTACAGTGGGTGGAGACCACTCCGCCGGGGTTGAGCAAATTCTTTATGTCACGATAAAACGGTTCTTTATATAATCCCGCTGCGGGGCCATCGGGGAGCGGATCGGTTAAATCAAGTGCAACTATATCGAACTTTTCTTTTGTTTCTTTTGCGTATTTCATTCCGTCGGCGACTATTACCTCGACGCGTTTATCTTGCAACGCTCCATTTGCGATACTCGGTATGAATTCTTCACAGACATCAATTACCATTCGTTCGATCTCTACCAGAACAATACGAGTCACACTGTTTATTCGAAGTGCCTGTTTGACGGCGCCACCATCGCCACCACCAATGATTAACACGCTTTTGGGATTTCCGTGTTTTATGGCCGGAAGCGTTACCATCATTTCGTGGTAAATAAACTCGTCTTTTTCAGCCACCTGAATAATCCCGTCGAGTGCCAGCATCCGTCCATAAAAAGGTGTGTCAAAAACCTGAACGTGTTGACCAAACATACCGCTACTTTTTTTGTCATACAAAACACTAGAATACCGCGTAGATATTTGTATATCAGGCTGCGAATAGGGAAGTTGGGCTTCTGTAAACCAATTTGTTGAACTACTATTGTTTCTTTTCATAATCCTCGCCTCTGGTAACCTGTTGTTTCTCGACGGTTTTTGGTTTTAGGACTTCACGCAAGTGTGCTATTGCTGTTTGTGGCTCCATCTGTTTTCCGCAGGTAAAAACATCAATCGCAACATAATTATATTCTGGCCAGGAGTGCAGTGAAATATGTGACTCCGCCAACAACACAATAGCTGTCACTCCATGAGGCTGAAATTTGTGGGACATTACTCCCAGTACAGTCGCGTTAGAGGCGTGCGCCGCATTAACTAAAACTTTTTCTAGATGCTTAGCATTATCATTCAGATTTTGACAATGCCAAAAATCATAAATCAGGTGTGTACCGATATGATTTCGGGTTTCAACGTGCTCTACGATTGGTGTATTTGGTTCATCTGCAGTCATAATATTTTCTATTCAACGTTTATCTATGAAAAAACACAGACAAGCCCGTATCTTGTTTAGATATGAACTTGCCTGTGTCTTGTTTTCTAAGGTTCATTTTTATTATTTCTGCATTAATTTTAACACATCAATTTCAACAAAGCCCATTAAACGCGCAGCCCCGTATCTGTAGCCCGTTTGCTTACCATTCTGGCATGGTATCTGTCCGCGCCTTTCCTAATAAGTTTCATGGTGCCGTATAATGCAGCACTTCCAGCGGCACCCGACACGGTTGATTCTATGGGGTTATCTCGGGCATACTCGACTATTGATACGGCGGTTTCTCGCATAAACGGCAGCGACCAGCCTGAAACACCAACACCGTAGACTAAACTTTGCCATTTTCTTCGTGCATCCGTACTGCGCACCCCGAGCAAGTTGTTTACCTCTACAGCACTCATAGCACCGGCCCAGCCGGCATAACCTGTTGTTAAGACTTCCCTGATGGCTACCGAGGCACCTCTGATTATCCGTCGAGCGCGTGATGCGTTTTCGGGCAGAGTTGTTGCTGCAACTTCATCTCTGGAGAATGATCTTCTCGCAATTTCGGAACCCTTATATTCGATAGCCGTTACGCTAGTAGCAATTGCTGCTGATGTTACTGGCCAAGGAACTCCTAGTCTTTCTTGAGCGAGAATACCAGCGGCTGTTCCACCAATCCATAGAGAGTTCGATACCAGTCGAAAGCCGGCGAAAGATCCCCCTTCTCTAAGTTCGTCTACGGCGTTGCTAAGTCGGTCATCTGCTTGTACTTCGTCTGTCATTGTTCCGGATGGGGCTGACTCTGGAAAAACACTAGCAACAGATTCCGGTGTGGGCACAGGTATTTCTGCGAAAGGCTGTTCGATTTCTGGAAAAACAGGTTCATCCATAAATTATATTATAGCAAATAATCATCAAAAAAGCAAATACACCAAGTTAATGAAAAAGCGATTGACAAGATGTTCTTATGTTGCTATAATCCCAAAAGGTTATATAATTAGCCTGAAGCACATTTTTAGAATAAAAGTATCCGCTATGGACCAAAACTTTTCAAAAGTCTTTGGTGCATAGCGGATACTTTTTTTAAAAAGTGCTCCGGAGAACAACAATGACAATAACTGAAGTAGCACCAACTCAATTACCAGAACTATCTGACGCAGCAACGGTTATAGATAGATTTACTTTTACTATTGGTGATCAGCCGTTTGTCGCCGATATTAGTGCATTTGAAGATCCTCGCCTCGAAGAAGCAAGAAAAATTGAAGAAGATACTTTTGTCGCTCTAGGAGATTTACCGGAAGAAGTCCGAGCAGAGTTTGATCCGTTAGATTCGTATTCCACCGTTATTTTCTTGCATGCCGGTAGTCTCGCCACAGGGGCAGCTAATCCAGATACCACTGGGTTAGTTGGCATGGGGCGCCTGTTGCCTTATATCCCCGAGCAAGGTGGTTTGAAAACATTTGTTGACCTAGGCAAGATAGCAGCAGTTCAGAAGGACGGCTCGCGCAACGAAGACGCCAACGAAGATACGCGAGGCAGGATACTAGAAGCGCTAGAATTAGACAGCGATGATGTGTTGGCAATTGAAGATGAAGGCGATAGAGCACGGTTTATAACTAGTAGGGTAGAGGATAGGTTTAGTGCAGAATACGGTTTGGGTAGTTTGAGCAGCCTAGTTGATATAGCAACTCTGGCCCCAGATATGGAGCTAGAGTTCGAAGACAAATTAGTAGTTATAGAAGGTTTGCTTGCGGCTATGGCCGTATATACGACAGATTTATATCATCAAGGGCGTTTGTCCCACCTTGTCCAGTTTACCGCTGGACCTTTGCATCATTATTTGCGCGACGTATACGGCTATCCCGTGCAAGAGTTGTTAGGTCTTGAAGATTTATCTTACGATAGCTTTGGCAACGGCACAGACTCTAACATGGTGTCCACTCCGTCAGTCCTAGACTCTCGCCATCTAGTAAATGATGTATTCTATGCACCCCCATTGACTGAACATATGGGTAGAATCGCCTCGGCGATGAACCAAGTTTCGACTGCACGCCTGGCTGTAGTCTAGAGCAGAGTTTGAGTTAAACATAATCATCATGCATAATCTGTAGTTAATGACAGACTATGTGTCAACAACAGGTATCTTGCTAGCAGCTACAATCAGCATTGTTAATGTGCTGCTCGGTCTTCTGGTATTGACAAGAAATTACCGATCTACAGTTAACAGATTGTTCCTTTTATTTACGATTGCTTTATCATTGTGGGCGTCTTCTAGCGTTATTTCAGACAGCACCCAGAATTACCAGTTGTCTAAGGTAACTGCGCAACTTGCGTTTTCATTCAGTTTTTTTGGTCTGGTACTGATTTGGTTATTCTCTGTTAAATTTTTTGGAAAGCGAACGCTAGATACTAAGAAATACATAGTTATCATTATTGCCAGCCTTATCGTGGGTGTTTTATTTGCGACCGAACTTGTTTACTATCTAACATCGATTGATACGTACGAAACGGGCGTACTTTATATTCCATACCTTTTAAGTATGGTTTTGTTGTTTATTTTAACAATTAAGAATTTCGTTAGAGTAATAAGAGGTGGTGACTTGATGGAGAAAAACCAAGCAAGGGTTATCATGCTCGGGTTCGGAATAATGATAGTCTGCGCTCTGTTAACCAATGCTATATTGCCAGTCATTACTAGGATAAACCCAGACTCCCTTACCAGGTTTGGGCCTCTGTTCACGGTTTTCTTTACTTCATCGGTGGCTATCGCTATGATCAAACATAGATTATTTGATATACGCTTCATTGTTGCCCGTTTCCTTGCATACGGCATGCTCTTGGCCAGCTTGCTCGGAGCGTACAGCGTAGTAATCATTATTTTCACCCAAAAGATATCCTATAGCGAAAATTTGGGAATCGTAAAAACTGCAGTTCCATTCGTAGCGGCGGCGATAATCGCTATTTCCTTTGGTCCTCTAAAGAAGTTTTTTGATCGAATTACAAATAAATACTTTTACCAAGACGCGTACGAACCGCAGGCATTATTGAATGACCTGAACTCTTCTCTAGTGTCATCTATAGATCTGGAAATGATTATAAAAAACACTTCAATTTTAATAGAGCATTACTTGAAACCAACAGAAGTAATTTTTTATGTCTATAAGACCGAAGAAGGGCTAGAGAAAGTGTTCTCTACGATCTCGAAAAGCAAAGAACAGCTCAGGGATATTCAGCTAATAGCCAAAAGTTTCCCCGCCAAGATTACATCCGTAGACGACATCCAAAACTTGGCTGCAGACGTACGCCAACACGCCGTAAAAGAAAACATCGGGCTGATTGCCCAGCTGGCCTCATCGAGCGAGAAGAACAATAGCGTTGGAGCACTGGTGTTGGGTCCGAAGAAAAGCGGCAGTCTATATGGCAAGAAAGACTATAGGACTATGGAAATTATTGCCGACGAGCTGGTCATTGCTTTGCAAAATGCTGTGCGTTTCGAGGAAATTCAGGCTTTTAACGTTACTTTGCAGGATAAGGTTGATGATGCAACTCGTAAGTTGCGTAAAGCCAACGAGAAACTAGTAGCACTGGATCAGACAAAGGATGACTTCATTAGTA